>JAJZCU010000130.1 GCA_021828935.1 Planctomycetota bacterium
TGGAAGGCATCGGACCCGATGAATTAACCATCGGCGTGCTGCTGCAGCGCGTGCGGGATAGCCAGAACAGCCCCGCGCCTGTGCGCGAAGTTATTTTCGCAACAAATCCTACCATGGACGGCGATGGCACGGCCCTGTACCTGCAAAGCATGTTGGAACCCATGGGCGTCAACATCACGCGCCTGGCCCGCGGCCTGCCCGCCGGCGCCCAAATAGAATATTCCAATCGCGCCATTCTCTCCGACGCGCTCAACGGTCGCACAAAAGTTTCGTAAGGGCGTTTCGGCGATGTTTCGGAAAATGCGGCGGCCGGGGCGGGCATTTTCGCGCCGCTGTTATCGGCATTTACCGTCCCACCCGACGTGCATGGCGCCGATGCGGCGATTCCCGCGGGATTCGTGGAATACACCCGAGTGTGATAAACTGCCGGCATGGATTCAGCATCGCCACAAGCCATGTTCTCTGAAGACGAGCAATCGCTTGCTGCCAGCCTGATCGGGTCCGGCGATATTAACGAATTCGTACCGGAGCTGGCGCGAGACCAACGGGCCATTCGTCGTATCGAAGCGGTTGTTCAGAGGCGCCAGACATTTCACGAGTTGATTCAGGGCGATGCCAGATCGGCCTCAGCGATCGGCGAAAATTCGGTTCACCTTGTCCTCACGTCGCCGCCTTACTGGAATCTAAAACAGTACCACGAACATGAGGACCAAATGGGGCACGTTGCGGACTATGAAGAATTCATCGTAGCGCTCGATGATGTCTGGCAAAACTGCTATCGCGCGCTGGCGCCTGGCGGCCGGCTGGTTATTAATGTGGGCGATGTGTGCCTTTCTCGGAAAAAGAACAATGGTCGGCACACCGTCGTTCCGCTTCACGCCACCATCCAAGAGCACTGCAAGGCAATTGGCTTTGACAACCTTGCCCCGATCATTTGGCACAAGATATCCAACATAAATTATGAAGTTTCTGGCGGCGGCGGGTTCCTGGGCAAGCCTTATGAGCCCAACTCGGTAATCAAGAACGATATCGAGTTTGTACTCATGCAAAGGAAGCCGGGGGGGTATCGCACCCCTGCCAAGCAGGAGCGGCTGCTGAGCATTATCAGCGCGCAGAATTATCAGGTATGGTTCCGACAGATATGGTCAGATCTTCGCGGCGCCTCCCATCCTAAACATCCCGCGCCATATCCGCTTGAGTTCGCGGAGCGAATTGTTCGGATGTTCTCGTTTGTCGGCGATACCGTTTTGGATCCTTTTATGGGCACAGGCACTACGGGCCTCGCTTGCGCCCGTTGGGGTCGTAACAGCATCGGCATTGAGATTGATTCGTCCTATTTTGAGATTGCCAAAGATCGTGTTACATCGCACAGCGCCGGTCTTTATCCCACGTCGACGGTGAAAACGCGGGTGTACGAACATGCAGGATCTTGACCCGGGCGTATGCGAGGCCGTGCGGCATTTCTGGAAAACGCGCCGGCGACAATCAACGCGTCATGGCGCCGGCACGCTAGATCGCAGCGGTCGCGGCGCCGTGACTGGTGGCAAACAGATGGACGGCTTTATCCGCCTCGTACGCAAGCTTCTGATCGCATCAAACGTTCCTGAATCCTGCATTGCCGTCGACAAGCGCGTGGAACTGCCCGGCTGGTTCCGGGCCGAAAAGAGATGGGATTTGGTCGTTATCCACCAGCGCGAGCTGCTTGCCGCCGTCGAATTTAAGTCACAGATTGGGCCATCATTTGGCAACAATTTTAACAATCGCACCGAAGAGGCTCTTGGCGGCGCCACCGATATTTGGGCCGCGTACCGCGAAGGCGCCTTCAAACCCTCGGCCCGGCCGTTTCTGGGATACCTCATGCTGCTGGAGGACTGCGGTCGCTCTCAGGCGCCTGTTAAAACTGCCAGTCCACACTTTCCGGTGTTCCCTGAATTCCGGCGCGCATCGTATCGCGACCGTTATGCGGTGCTTATGGAAAAGCTTCTGCGCGACCGGCTTTACGATGGAACCTGTTTTCTATTGTCAAAAAACACCGCCGGGACATCGGGCAGTTACGAAGAGCCGAATCCGGAGTTGACGTTCGCAAAATTCGTCGCGCCGCTGCTGGCCCGTGTCGTTTCGGTATGCTTATAGCTGCCGCCGTGTCGCGGCATCATGTTGTGCCCAAAGCTGCGTGTTTTAGTCGACGGTATGATCTGGTCCAGCGAGTATTTTCCGGAGCCGCCAAATGTCCATCACGTTCAATTGCCCGCACTGCAAAAAAGTTTACCGCGTTGCGGACGCCAAAGCCCGAACCACGATGAAGTGCCGGGTTTGTCAGGAAAAGATGACGGTTCCAACGCCGCCGACGCCTCCGCCGGATATCGAGCCCACGCCCAGCGGCACGCCGGTGTTTAGGCATCATGCGCCTGCGGCGCCGCCGAAGATTGTGACCCACGCCACGCCGTTTTTGGAGCATATTGACCGCCACGTTGAAAAAACCATCGGCCCAATCGCCATGGTCTTCCATGAAAAGGTATCGCCCACCATTCATCTGGATTTGCTGGTCGTGGGGCCCACGAATCGGCGAGTGTCCGACAAGCTGCCGTGCGGCGGAAAGCACTTCACGATTGTTACCTCCGGCATGTCGACCCAGCCAATGAACGTACCGCGCGGCTATAAAGGCCCAAAATTTATGGAACTTATGATTGCGTTGCCGCCGGATTGGCCCGGATTGCATGCCGACGGCACATTTGACCAAAAGACAATGCAGGACGAACGCAGTTGGTGGCCATTCCGTCGGCTGAAGGATGCAGCACGGTTGCCGGCGGAACATAATACCTTCCTGGGCCTGGGGCACACCATTCCAAACGGGGAGAACGCCGCGCCGTACGCGGACAACACACGCCTGGGCTGCATGTTGGTTTCGCTGCCGCTAATGGCGCCGGAGTCATTTGATTTGGTGATCAACGACAACGTGAGCATCTGCTTTTTGGCGCTCATGCCAATTTATCCTGAAGAAATGGAACTAAAGCTGCGCGACGGCGGCGCCAAGCTTGATAAACTAATGGACGCCGCGGATTTAACGGAACTTATTGACGTAAAGCGGCCAAATCTGGTGAAAAAATGAACGGCGCGCTTTCGTTCCCCGCGTCTCACGCCCAGCCCAGACGAACCCGATCGGTTACAGAGAACCGGTCGTCCAAATATGTAGCCGCAACCACCGGCAAGCCGGCGGCTATATAGCCCCGGCCTTGGCCGGGGTTTGGCACGCGCCCGCCGTTTAATAACTCGTGATGTCCAGGCGCGTCTTGCCGCGGAATATCCAATAAATTGCGAAGGTATAGCTCGCCACCAGCGGTATGCCGATAATGGCCAGAATCAGCATGATCGATAATGCATGCGGCGTGTTGGCGGCGTTGAACACCGTCAGGCTGTTGACCCGCGGGCGGGAAATCATCATGTAGGGGAAGATACCGCCGGCCAGCAGGCACATGAGCATCACAATTGAAAAGCAACTGGACATGAAGGCCTGAAATTCCTTTTTCAAATGCATGGCGCGCGGAATGTTGGCGATCGCCAGCATGTTGGCCAGGGCGAAGACAAACATCCACGGGTGGGCCCGGAAATGGCGTCCCACATAGGGAATGTAAAGCAGCGTGGCCATGGTGGTGGCGGCAACGCACATGATAAAAAAGATGATGGCGCGGTTTACCCACGGCTCAATGCGCTGGCGCAGATCGCCTTCGGTTTTCATCACCAAATAGATTGAGCCATGCATAAGGAACAGCGCCACGGTGGTAATCCCCACCAACAGGGCGTAAGGATGGAGCAAATCCAGCAGGCCGCCAGTGTAATCGTGACGCGCGTTCAAGTGCAGGCCCATCGTAAGATTGCCCACCGCTATGCCCAGGATCAGCGCCGCGCCCAGGCTGCCCAGCGAAAAGCCGATGTCCCAGGCGAGGCGCCAGGCCTTTTGTGGTTGTTTGCTGCGAAATTCAATGGAGACGGCCCGCAGAATAAGAAATGTCAGGAGCATCATCAGTGGAAGATAAAACCCGGAAAACATACTGGCGTAAACGCCGGGAAATGCGGCAAAGAGCGCGCCGCCGGCAGTGACCAGCCACACTTCATTGCCGTCCCATATGGGGCCGATGGAATTAAGCATAAGGCGGCGGTCCAGATCGGTCTTGCCAAGCATATGCAACATGCCCACGCCCAAGTCAAATCCGTCCAGTATGGCGTATCCAGTGAAGAGCATGCCCACCAAAATAAACCAAATCACCTGTAGCAATGAAGCCTCCCGGGCGCGGCGCACCGGCATTGAATGTTATTGTTAAACAAAATCTGGTTGTTGGTCCGGCTCACGTTGCCGCCCGATCATGGTACAACAGCGGCACGTTGGGTTGCTGCGCCTGGGCCACGGGATCAGCGGGACCGGCGGCGATCTTGTGATTGAGCAGATAAAAGAATAAAAATGTCAGCAGCACATACATGAAAAAAAACATGCCCAGTGACGCCACAATTTCTCCGGGCGCCACCGCGCTTGAAACCCCGTGAACCGTGCGCAGCAGGCCATAAACAATCCACGGCTGCCGGCCAACTTCCGCGGAAAACCAGCCCAATTGATTGCCCGCTTCCGGCAAAATGACGGAAACAACCAGGATGCGCAGAAACCAGGTTTTCGTCCACAATGTGCCGCGCCACCAGAAAAACACGCCCAGCATGGCCAGCAGCATTAGCACCATCCCAATGGCCACCATGGCGTGATACGTTTGGAACACCACCTGTGCCGGCGGCTGATCGCGCTTCTTGAAGGCGTCAAGGCCAGTCACCGGAGCGTGGGTGTTGCCGTACAGCATCCAACTGAGCATGCCCGGAATGGCCAAGTCGTAGTCCACCCGGCGATGGGCGGGGTCCACCCAGCCCATAATGCTCATGCCCGCCGGCGCGTGGGCGGCATAATGGCCCTCAAACGCGGCCAGCTTGGCGGGCTGATATTTCGCAACTTCGCGGGCGCTTAAATCGCCGGTGATAATCTGTCCGGCCGCCGCCAGCAGCGCCACGATAAGCGCGGTCTTCATGGAAATGCGGGCAAAGCGTTCGTGGCGATTCTTGATTAAATAATATGCCGCAACACTGATCACCAAAAATGCCCCGGCCTGGAACGCCGCCATTAAAACGTGGCTCAGCCGCTGCATGGAAGATTGATTAAAGACCAAGTCTGCAAAGTGGACCAACACCAAATGTGCCTGCGGCGTTCCGGCGTCCACCAAGCGGTAAGCCTGGCCGGGTTTTCCAGGCGTCTGCATGAAGGAATTGGCAATGACGATCCAAATGGCGCTGAAAATGGAACCCGATGCAACCGCAAGCGTGGCCATAAAATGCGTCTTTTTACCCACGCGCTCCCATCCAAACAGCAGGATTGCTAAAAAACCGGATTCCAGAAAAAAGGCGAACAATCCTTCGGCGGCCAATGCGCTGCCAAACACGTCGCCCACAAAGCGCGAGTAGTGCGCCCAGTTTGTGCCGAACTGAAATTCCATGGGAATGCCGGTGGCCACGCCGATGGCAAAGATCAACGCAAAAATCTTCGCCCAGAATTTGGTGGCCTGTTGATAGGCCTCATCGCCGGTCTTAAGGTACATGGCTTCAAGAATCACCATGATCACGCCCAGGCCAATGGTTAGGGGCGGAAAGAGGTAGTGAAACGAAAGGGTCATGCCAAATTGAATTCGCGACAGCGTGGCGGAGGTCATAGGAAGAGCCTTGATTGAAAAGCCGTTTATCAATGGCGGGCGGAAACTCGGCTGCGCCCCAGCCGCACCAAGTTTGCGTTCAGGCTACGCGGGGCGCCACCGGTGGCCAGCGTATTCCGCCCTGGGAACTCGACCGACCGCACAATAGGGAATTATCCTATTGCCAGCAAGGCGGCCTGCGGGTTTGATGGTAACGGTACGGCGTCGTTGCGCCAGGCGCCATGGATATGCCGGCGGTTACCGGCTGGCGTTTTATTGATTGGAACCTGCATGGCAATCCGAAATGCGGCGTGGGGTTTGGCGGCGGCGCTGGGCGCTGCGGCGGTGACTGTTGGCGGCGCGGCGTGGATTTATTGGCGCCGGGGGGGCAGGTCGCGACGGTCGCAGACGCCGGGTGGCGCCGCGGCCCAGGTGCAGGTCAGGTCTGGCCCCAGCGCCGGCGATCTGGCTGTGCTGGCCGAACAACTACGCCAGGAAATCGCGCAGCGGGCCAATGTGGAAAAGGCCCTGCGCTTAAGCGAGGCCCGCGCCCGTGGAATGTTTGAAACCGCCGTTGACGCAATTATTACCATAGATTCCTGCGGCATCATCGAATCTTTCAACCCCGCTGCCCAGCGGCTTTTCGGGTATACCGCCGAGGAGGTGGCC
>JAJZCU010000131.1 GCA_021828935.1 Planctomycetota bacterium
GCTGGCCATGGCCGCCCCCTTTATTTCATACGTAAAATTATAGCATAATCAAAACGACGATGACCATGATTATCGTCTATGCGCGCCATTGCGTCAATTGGCCCCTGTATGAGGTAAGCGAAGGGGTGCGAAGGGATCCGCTCCGCAGCCCGTATGGGGCGTCGGGGCCTCTCATTGGCCCTGAACCACCCGCAGCGGGCGCGGCTTAAACGCGGGCGACTGCCCGAAAAATTCCGCCGGATTGTTATAAAATATCTTCATGAGCAGGTCCATGCCGTGCCCGCGGCACCGGGCTTCCTGCCAGGTGCGGTGCGTGTTTAATGGATCGCTGACGCCCCAATCCGCGGCGGCGTTCACGCACAGTTTATCGGCGCCGAAGACTTCAATCATGTCCACCGCGCGCTGCGGCGTGGCCTTGCTAATAGGATATATGGTCATGCCGGCCCAATACCCGGCGTCTTTGACCATGCCAATGGTGTGTTCCTCCACATGGTCAATTAAGATACGGGATGGATCCAGCTTCGGGCCAAAATCCTTGAGCATGTCCAAAATCATGCGCGTGCCTTTGCGCTTGTCTTCCAGATGCGGGGTGTGAATTAATATCAAATGATGCCGGCCATGGGCGCCCGCCGGGGCCGACGCCGGACCCGCCGTCTTTCCCGCCGAAGGATCGAACGCGTCAATGGCCAGTTGCACATGCTGTTGAAACACTTCGGCTTCATTGGCGGTATTCTTATTAAGGCCGATCTCGCCGATGCCCAGCACGGTGGGACATGTTAAGAATTCTGGCAGTTGGGCCAGCACTTCGCGGGCCTTGCCCAAGTCCTGGGCCTCTTTTGGGTTCAGACACAGCCATGTGTAATGATCAATGCCGAATTGGGCGGCGCGCATCGGTTCAAATTCTGTTAACTGTCTGAAATAATCGTTAAAGCCCGCGGGGGAACGGTCAAACCCCGCCCAAAACGCCGGTTCGCTCACGGCCACCACGCCGGAAAGCGCCAGCATTTCATAATCGGCTGTGGTGCGGGAAACCATGTGAATGTGCGGATCAATAAAAAACATGGGCGCCTTTCGCGTGCGGAAAGCCCCCCGTTGAAAGGGTGGGGCTGCTTGGCGGATTTTATCATTCCTTTGAATACAGTTCCTGGATGACCTGCGTGCGCTGCGGCGAGTTGGATTCCAACACTTTCAACGCCTCAGCAATAAATAACAATCGCCGATCACCCCGCACCGCGTGCAAATCCGCGGCGCGGTCCAACCGATCCAGCGTGGCGGCAATATCCAACAGGCGGCTGCGCACTTCCAAAAAATACGTATCGAGCACCTGTTGGGCCGTAAGCGTCGATGGACTGTCCGAATGTCGCATGATGCACCTGCATTTCCGTGGGGTAAGTCAATGAAACAAAAGGCATTATAGGGTGCGGGATGGACGCGTGGATATTGCGGGCGGGAGGTCGCGCCGCATTTACGTCGGTCCGAAGATGGCATCCATTACCATAAAAACTTCGGTCCAGGACTGGCCGGAATTGCGCTGCTTTTTTGCGGTTACGCGGGCTTCGTTGAGATATTCCATTAACTTGCCGTAATCGGCCTTCGCTTTGTCGAATTTTGTTCCAAAACGTTTTTTCCATTCAGCTTCGACCTGGCGCACCACCGCCGCACAATTGCTGAATTTCTGCCCTGTGTCAATGAAATGCGCCAAGGTCCAAACCTCAAAACAAGGTTTGGACAACGCCACGTTCACACCGCAGCTGTTGCCGCGAGCCTTGGCCGCTTCGGCGGCAATTATCCTCTCCGGCTCCGCTTCGCAATCGATTAGCGCCCACACGGAATCACCCTCCTCCTCGGCGTCACCGACACGCTTCGCCGCCAGATCAACAACCTCAGCCGCGCTGGCGCCGGTACGGGGCGCTCGTACGACATGCACCGTGACAGCGGCCTTTACTTCCTTCTTCACGGCCAGAAAATACGCCACCGCTGTTTTTGTGTCGTCGCAAACCACCATAACCACCGGCAGGGGCTTGCGTACTCCGTGAGCACGCCATGCTCCGTAGCGATGCGGCATCAAATTTCACCTGCTTGAAGGACCGGGGCCGTCGGCGCATTGTTCCGACGTTGCGCCAAACGCCGGCAGCGCGCCATAACGCCCCTGCAGGTATCGGCGGCGGAGGTTCAGGTTATTCCGTTCACGAAATTCCGCGACGGAATAAAGCCGGCTGGCGCCGGAGGCATCTTTCTCTGTTAGATAAATTTGGTCCCGGCGAAGCACGTTTTGGCTGGCTTCCGCGTCAAGCAAAGCGGTTTCGTGGGTGGCGAAGACAAGTTGTCCATGCAATTTTTCCGCAGGAAGCTCGCAGTTAAAATATTCTATCAAGTGGCGCAGGACCATTGGATGCAGGGATTCATGAATTTCATCAACAAACGCGGCGCGTGCCTCCGCCGCGGTTGCCAGATCGTACAAAATGGGCGCCAATTCAATGAGCCTGTTCGTACCCTGTGACTCGCGCCGGTAAGGAACGGCGAACGCATCGGGCCCACCCTGATGCATGAGCGCCATCTGGTACATTGTCCCTACAGCAGGGATGTCCGGCGCGGAATCGTCATCCTTTGCGCCGCGAGTCCGGAAGAACGTGCCCCGTTGCTCTGTTCTAAGGTCCACCACACCCACATCGGCAGCTTTAAGATGGTTTAACAGCCAATCCCGAAATTTCACATCGTCGCGCGCCCGCTTGGCAACAAGCGACATCATCAGCGGGGATTGCGGCGTCGAAGCTGGCGCGCGCGTACTTAGCAGCCGCCGAAAACCGACGGCAATACTCTTGGCAAGCCCCGGCGCAAGACGGTCCGCCAGTGAAAGCAGGAGCGCATTCTGGCGAAAATTTTGCGCGATTAATGCGAACTGCGGATCCTGCTTCCACGTTCCATCAACCTGCTGTTCCGTGCGTTCAATCAAAACAGTTTCGGCCCCGGCAGCGTTCAGCCGCACAAGCTTTTCCGAAAAGAATTTGTTGCCATCAAATTCCACCGCGTATTCATAGACCGCCCCATCCACTACCGCCTTTATGCCAAGCCTTGAAGGCGGACTGCTTTCGCCGAGGCCGAACGGCTCATATTCACGCAGAGGCTCGTCCGACTGCAATACGGCGGATTGCTCAATGAGATTGCGCAGTGCCCCGGCGGCGCGCAGCACGGTGGACTTGCCCGAGGCGTTGGGCCCGTAGATGGCAACAGCGCGGAGCAATCGCAGCGGCTCCGGATCGCCGACAATGTGCGCCTCAACAATACCGCGCGGAGAATTGGCGTCAATATCGGCAGCGAGCATTGAGAGACAAAAGTCGTCGCGGAAACAGCCGAAATTTCGCCCGTGTAATTCAATGAGCATAGAGAACCTTCCCAGACCTTCTGGCGCAGAAATCCTGTGCGCCATTAGAGTCATTGCAGCAGTATAGCGACCTATCGTCCAAGAATGAAGGAAGTTTGGCAGTCGGCCGGCTTATTCGTGCAGGAATTCTGCGCAACAACACTTATCGGACATAGTGGATAGCTGTGCGTTGCCAATGCCGTTACACCGTCGGTGCGCGCTGGTGCATTTTCCTCGCGCCATTCGGCTTGGCTGCACGGGCAGGTATGTTATGGTTCCCTACGTATCCGCGTTCATTCGCGCCATCTGCGGTTTAATTCGTGGTCGTTGACATGTGTCAATCTGCGGGTGCCCCTGGGCAGCGTTTTCATCTGCCCAGCCCGGGCCCGCGCATAGCCGTGTGCCGCTGCTTGTCCTGAAATGTCGGCCCGTGCGATGTGACGGACACAGGTGTCTGCAAGGCTTCGCTGATACGCGCCGGCAACGTATCCGCGGAGATGGCCTCGTACACCGGACGGCAGGTTGCCAGGAATTCCGTCAGGCGGGTTTGGTACGGCAGGTCGGGCTGTTTGGCCGCGCGCAGCCGGTTCCCGTCGAAGTATTCGGCGGGGGTATGGGCGTATCCGCGGCAAATTTTCGCTGTGCCCATTTCTCGCAGACGATCCACACACGTCACGGCAAGTTGGTCTACCCCACCGGCAACCTGCAGCGCGTACCGCAGCATGACCAAATCGCACCAGCCCACGCGGAAGCCGCACTGCCACGCGTTCATGCGGTTGTGCATGTCTGGAATTTGCGCGGTCATCCGGGTATCTTCCGTAACAAATGGCCCAGGCCCGTGGCGCGTCATGTAGGCCCGCAGCACGCCGACCTTAACAACTTTTCCGGAGTAGCCGTTTTCTTCCAGCAATGTCAGGGCATTGGCAAATGTGGTGGTGCTCCATGTGGTAAAAGGATGAAAGCCAAACCATTCATCCAAAAGCACTCCCTGGGCTCCTTCCAGCACCACGGAAGCATTCCCCTGCAACACCGGGCGGGATGAGGGCACGATGGCGCAGCGACTTCCCACATTAAAAAATAAATCCGCAAATTCCGCGGGAGCACGCGGGTCCAGCAGGCAGCGCATTTCGTGGTCCGTTTGCCGGGTGGTCGGCAGGTCCAGCCGCGCCATCTGCCGCCGCGTTAAATGTTGCAGAGCCCGCAACTTTTCACGCATCACATGCACATTGCGAAAGTCGCCCGCGCGCAACACAATTTGTTCATGCGTTAGCAGGTCGGCCATGGTCTCGCCGATGCCCATCCCACAACTGCCGTGCCGGCCGCAGCCGCGGGCCAGTTCGCGCAGGCGGTTTGCCGCCCGCTGAAAGCATGTGACCACCGGCGCCCGTTCATCAATGCTCAGCCGGTTGAACGCGTCAAAAACCCCGACCGCCTGCAGGTGCAAGTCCTCCTGCCATAGGGCCACCGGGTCCACCAGCATGAAGCGGGAAAGATGCGTGCGCACGCCGGGCACAAAAGTTCCGCTGCCGAATTGTGCGAACACATGATGCCGCCCGTCTGGCAGCGCCACATTGTGTGCCGCCTGCGCGCCGCCGTTAAACCGCACAACCGTTGCGGCGTTATGCTGCCGCACCAGAAAATCGACCATGCTTCCTTTGCCGGAATCGCCAAAGCCCAGGTCGGCCACGATATACGCTGGCATAATAATTCCTCCCGTGCGTGCAGAACATTGCAATGAATGTGAAAAAAAGGCCGCACCGCCGCTGGGTTGACGATGCGGCCCAGGCATATCAACATTCTGCCGGGCACAGCCTGATCTGGCCGTTTGTCAGTGCCGGTGCGTCACGGTTGCAAGTGCGTTGGAGACGCTGCGCCTGGCGCCGGCATCGGCGCCCAAGCCGTCCAAATCGTCCAGGCCGCCGGCCAGATCAACGCGCCCCTCGCAAAGGCCGATGCTCAGGGCAATTGTTTCACAAACTGCGGCCGGGTCGTCCAACACCAGCACATTCTGACCAAGCAGGCTGCGCCAGGCCTCGTGGATGCGCAGGTCGCCGCTGTTGCTGGCTCCGCGCGGAATCAGATGGAACACTTCATACATGCGGCCCAGTTCAGCATAGATGGCCGGCGTTGAAATGCGTTCCTGCACATGGTCGCCGATGACGTGGTACGCCTGCCGCCGGCTGACGGCGGGGTAATACTGCTCATCGCCAATGATAAACAAGTATCCTTTCTGGCCGCGCCGTTCCAGGCAGTCCAGCGCCGTGTGGCGGGCCATAAAATACGCGGCCAGTTCATAAGATTCCGTGCTCTGACCGCCGCCGCCGCCTTCCAGAAACATGCGGCCCAGGTCGTCTTCCATTTCAAGGCCTGATTCAAATTGCCCCACCTGCAGCGGCGCCCGGTCGCAGGTGGCGTCGCCAATGGCGCCAAACAGCACCTGCGGATGGGCAAGATATTGCCGTGAAAGCAGCAGCGCCATGAGCCGGCCCAGCTTCCTTTGCAGGATCACCGGGATGCAACCCATGGAACCTGTCACATCAAACAGCACGGCCACTGCCCTGGATTCGGGATGGCTGGCGCTGTCGCGGCTTTCGCGCAGCCGCACATGCCGCGGGTCCATGAGCCGGTGCGTCTTGCGGGCATGCGGCGGCCCGCGGCGCAGCATGTCGTCGTAGGCAAAGGCGCTGGCGCCCGTGGCGGCGCGGTGCGCCGAACGGCTGTTATAAAATTCGTCTGACCAGTAGCTGCCACCCATGATGTGTCTCCTTAAAAGAGGGTAAAACTAAAAAAACAACTCACCGCACCGTGCGGCGCTGTCCGTGTTCGATCGCGGCTGCCGGTCGGCGTTGCGTTGCCGCCCGGCCGCCGCTGCGTTGATTGGCATTCGGGCTATTTTCGGCCTTCGTGTCATCAGTACACCATGTTAGTGTCTGATTTACACTAAGTCAAGCA
>JAJZCU010000132.1 GCA_021828935.1 Planctomycetota bacterium
ACCGTTTCCGGCACCCCCCCGCCGGCGCCGACGCGGTGCGAGCTGGGTTGAAAATTCCTCGGAAATCGCTGGTCTTTGGCGTGATCGCCCGGTTGCAGCCATTGAAGGGCCACGATGATCTCATGGCCATCGCTCCGCGGCTGTTCACCGCGGAGCCCAACGCTCATTATTTATTTATTGGGGATGGCGCATTGCGCGCGCGCCTGGAGGAAACCGCGCGACTGCGCGGCGTGGCCCATCGGATCACGTTCACGGGCCTCGTGCCGCCGGAGCAAATTCCCGCCCTGTTGCCAGCCATGGATGTGCTGGTGCATCCCAGTTACCGCGAAGGTCTGGCCCGCGCCCTGCCGCAGGGAGCCCTGGCCGGCAAGCCGGTGATCAGCTACGACTGCGACGGCGCCGCGGAGGCGTGTATTCACGGGATAACAGGATTGTTGGTGAAAACGGGTGATACCGCCGCCCTGCTGGCCGCGATGCTGCAGCTCGCCGGCGACGGCGCACTGCGGGGAAGGTTTGGCTCAGCGGGGCGCGCCTTTTGCCGCGAACGCTTTTCCGCGGAGACCATGGTTGATAAAATTTCTGCCAGATACGGGGAACTGTTGGCTGCACAGTTATAAAGAGACCAGGCGTTGATCGACAACGACCGCATCCCAACGATGCTTCACCGAAGCGCAGGCCGCTCCCGTCCAGGCTTCATGCCGCCGCCGGTTCCAGATCATGCTGCGAACGACCGGCAGCGCCGGCAGCAGACGTTCGTCGCGTAAGCAAGTCGACCTTGGCGACCGTGATCTGCCCCGCGGCGCAACGGGGATCAAGGCTGGCGGCGACCGGGGCGCCTTTGTAGGGCATGGCATTCCAGCCGGGCGCAGTTTGAATTGTGGCTTCGGGAGTTGAAACCAGAAAATACGGGCCCAGACCCGACTTCCCAAGAAATCGCCCATTGGATGGCGCGGGCAGCATGGCGTCCAGAAAACTGTAGCCATTGTAGCGGTAAGGCACTCGCAGCTTGCGGTATTCGGGATAAACCAGCCAGATATGTTGTTCCTGAGCGCGGGGCATGGGAAATTCTCCTGGGGCAATGAAAGGTTGACGATACGCTGGACGCGTTGAAGCCACGGTCAGCGGTACAACCATCCCATCGGCCAACGGCGGTGCCGCGCTCAATTTTTGCGGAAGTAATGGAATTTTGACCCCCACCGCCCGCCATCACGCACAAATTGCGCGTTGAAGTGTCGGCTACGTCATGCCCAAATCTTCATAAATTGCGGCGTTAATGGCCGCATTGCGTTCCTGGTGCCGCGGTTCGCCGGCCAAGCCGTTGCACATCCAGGCGACGATCAACGCATTTTCCGGATCCGCAAAGGCAATTGAGGACTGCATGCCACCGTGGCCGAACGTGCGCGCCGATGCGAACGCGCTGTAACCGTACGGTTCATGCCGCTGACCATGCGAGGTGGCCTCCGGATAGTGGGCGCTGTTGACCATGAATCCCAGCCCCCAATCCATCGGCCTGCCGAATGTTTCGTCGCGCAGACCCACGCGATGCCGCGCCACTAACGCTTCAACGGTTTGCGGACGCAGTACGCGCGGCGCCGCCTGACCATCCGCTGCGGCCGCCCCGCCTGCTAATAACATACGGTAAAATTTACCCATCGTCCGGGCCGTGCAGCGCAGGCCGCCGCCGGGCGTGGCGCGCGAAAGATTCTCCAACTGCGGCGCAGGCTGCGCCAAATCCGGCGCCGTGCGGGCGGTGTTCAGGTAGACTTTGGCAAAGGCGTCTGGCCCGCGGCGCAGGAAAGCCGCCTCATCAACGCCGTACCACACCTCAGAAATTCCCAGTGGAGCAAAAATATTCTGCCGTATGTATGCGTCAAACACATGACCGGAAAGGCGCCGAATTAATTCACCAAGAATGACCCAACTGGAAGCCGCATGGTAACCGGCCTTTTTTCCCGGGCGCCAATCCGGCTCGGGAACTGTGGCGCAAACGGCCCGCACCATTTCGTCCCAGGGCTGATCGTAGTCAATGTTTGGCGAGCGGAAACCGCCGGTGTGTGTAAGCGCGTGACGCACGGTGATGCCGTCCTTGCCGTGCTGGCCAAATTCCGGAATGTGCCGCACAATTTTGTCATCAAGCTGCAGCAGATTGTGCTCCCAGAGCTGCGCAATGGCTACCGCAGTCACGGGTTTGCCGGATGAAAACCAGGGGCAAATTGTTTCCGCGGTGAAGGGATGCCCGGCCCGCATTAGCCCAATGCCTTCATCGATGGCGACGGCTTGGCCGACCTGCACAAATATCTGAGCCCCAGAATGCCATCCGCGTTGGATGCCCTGTTGAATTGCGGCTCGCGTGCGCGTCATTGGAAAATTTTCGGACGGTTCGGCTGCGGCCAAAAAATGTTCTTTCATTTTATGTTATAAATAGCGCGTAACGGGCGGCGGGATAAGCGGCGCCTACAATAAGCCCAACTGCAACAGCGCCGCATCCGACAAGTTCTCGCGCGTCCACGGCGGATCCCACACCAGATTCACCTTCACGCGCCCAATTCCCGGCACTCTTTCCGCCGCGCGTTGTGCCATGCCGGGCATCTCCCCCGCCACCGGACAGGCCGGCGCCGTGAGCGTCATTTTAATGGCAACATCATTATTATCCGCGATGTCGATTGCATAGATTAAGCCCAAGTCATAGATATTCACCGGCAATTCCGGATCAAATACGCCACGCAGGGCCCCAATGATTGCGTTGCGCAAGGCGCCGGCAGGCGATGCGCTATCGGCCACCACGGGCGCCGTAAGCTCTGGCTCATGCGCTGCGGCGCCGGACTCGGTGTGGCGTTGCTCCACCGCCGCAAGTTTGGCTGCGTAGTCGGGCGGATTGCTTACCTGTGGCAAACTGAATCGCGCCCCCGATGTTGATTCATTACTCATAATTACACGGCCCCTTCACTCAGTAGACACCGCCGCCGCCGGCGCATCGGGCCTTTGTGCCATTGCCGCCTGCAGCGTATGCCATGCCAATGTTGCGCATTTCACGCGCACTGGAAATTCCCGAACCCCGGCAAACACGGCCAGCTTGCCGAGCGATTCCGCGGCGCCGTCATCTTCCACCGGACTTGTCAACAGGGCATGAAACCGTTCAAAAATATCCTGGGCTTCGGCCACGGTTTTGCCCGCAAGCGTTTCGGTCATCAGAGATGCGGACGCCTTGGATATGGCGCATCCTTCGCCGTGAAAACTTACCGCATCAACTTTTCCATCACGCACCTTCAGAAATACGCGAAGTTTATCCCCGCACAGCCGATTGTGGCCATCGGCCTGATGATCGGCATCCGGCATAATACGGAAGTTCCGCGGCCGTTTGGCGTGGTCCAGAATGACTTCCTGATAGAGTTCGCGCAGGTCGGACATAATAATTAAGCGAATACCTCCAGCACTCGGCGCAGGCCGGCGACCAACTGATCGACGTCCGCCTGATTATTGTAGAAGGCCAGCGAGGCTCGGGCGGTGGCGGGAATCGCAAGACGGTCCATCACGGGCTGGCAGCAATGGTGTCCCGTTCGCACGGCCACGCCTTCGCCATCTAAAATCGTGCCGATGTCGTGCGGGTGAACGTGCTCCAACACAAATGAAATGACGCTGATCTTGTCCGCGGCGGTTCCTACAATTCGCAGCCCCGGCGCCTCAGCCATGCGTTGTTGCGCGTATGCCAGCAAATCCCGTTCATGGGCCAGCATTTCCGGCCCTTCCACTGCCGCCAAATAATCCAGTGCCGCGTGCAGGCCAATGACTCCGGCAATGTTGGGCGTGCCGGCCTCAAAACGGTGCGGCACGTCGGCGTAGGTGGTTTTTTCAAATGTTACGGAGGCGATCATGTCGCCGCCGCCCTGGTACGGCGGCATTTTTTCCAAAAAATTTAGTTTCCCATACAGCACGCCAATGCCCGTGGGGCCGCAGGTTTTATGGCCCGAAAAAGCGTAGAAATCGCAATCAAGTTCCTGCACATTTATCGGCAGATGCCAAGCCGCCTGGGCGCCGTCCAGCATGACCGGCACGCCATGGCTATGCGCAATGCGTACGATTTCTTTGACAGGATTTACGGTGCCCAGCGAATTGGACACATGCACCACCGACACAAAACGCGTGCGCGGCCCAAATAGCTTTTCGTAAGCGTCCATGCACAATTCACCGCGGTCATTCATGGGTATCACGCGCAGATGGGCGCCGGTGCGTTCGCACAGCAATTGCCACGGCACAATGTTCGAGTGATGTTCCATGGCGGAAAGAATGATGTCATCGCCGGCGGCGATGTTCCGTTGGCCGTAGGCGGATGCCACCAGATTAATGGCCTCCGTGGTTCCGCGCACGAATATGATCTCCCGCGCATCGCGGGCATGAAGAAATCGCCGCGCCGCTTCACGCCCGGCCTCATAGGCGCCCGTCGCCTCCTCCGAAAGACTGTACACGCCCCGGTGGATATTGGCGTTTTGGCTTTGGTAATAGCGCGTCACGGCGTCAATGACGCAGCGGGGCTTTTGGCTGGTGGCGGCATTATCAAGATATGCCAGGCGCTTGCCGTGGCAAAGCGTGGTTAATATCGGAAAGTCAGCGCGAATTTTCTCCCCATTAAAGACGGGGCGCGCCCCGTCCGGCCGCGTTCCCGCGACCGCTGGCGGTTTGGCGGTGGCCATGCTCATGTCGGCACTCCGTTTCCATTGTTGGATACGCCGCTAAATTCTTCGCTAACCCCGCCCCCGGACGAGTGATAACGCAGGATGCCGCGCACCAGTTTCTCGGCGTAATCGCGCAAGGGTTCATTGCCAATCCGATTCACGACATCCGTGGCAAACGCATAGGTGAGCATATCACGGGCGAAGGGCAGCTCCACGCCCCGCGCCCGCAGATAAAAAATCTGTTCATCATCCAATGGGCCGGTGGTCGAACCGTGCGTGCATTTCACGTCATCGGCATAAATTTCCAATTGCGGCTGCGAGTCCATCACCGCGTCATCGGAAAGCAGCAGAGTTTTGCTATTCTGTTTGGAATCAGTCTTCTGCGCGCCCGGCCGCACCAGGATACGCCCGCGGAAAATCCCCTTCGATCGTCCATCCATCACCGCCTTGTAAAGCTCATGGCTGGGGCAATGCGGCTGGGCGTGGTCCAATATCGTGCGGTTGTCAATCAATTGCCGGCCGGACGTGATCGTCAGCCCGTTGAGCGTGGCCTCGGCGCCGTCGCCATTGAGCAATACATTTACATTGTTTCGCACCAGCGCCCCGCCGAAGTGCAATACATGGGTGGAAAGCGTGGCGCCGGCGGCCAAGCGGGCGCTTAACAATCCCATGTGAAAATCGCCGAGCGATTCCCGTTGCAATTGCACATGCTCAACGCGGGCGCCCGGCCCGGCATGCACCTCGGTCACCGCGTTTGAGAAGTAAACGCCCCCAGGAAAGCCGGCGTGCGTTTCAATGACGGTCACGCGGGCATTGGCCTCGGCCACCACCAGCACCCGCGGAAAGGTGATCACGGGATGCTCGCCGGGGTCCGTAATAAACAATGCGTGGATCGGCAACGACGCCTCCACGCCGGCCGCAACATGCACCAGAACGCCATCGGACAGGGCGGCGGAATTCAACGCCCCGAACGGATCGTCCTGCAACGGCGCAATTTGTCCGAGGTAATCCCGAACCACCGCCTCGTCGTCGGCGATTGCCTTGCCCAGCGCGCTCACGCGCACGTCCCCGGGCGCCGCGCGGGCGCTAAGCTCCGCATTAAAATGCCCATTAATAAATACCAACTGGGCCGCCAGCGGAATGTCCGGCAGGAATTGGGCAATGCGCGACCGTGGAAAACCCTGTGGCGCCGCCGCCGCCCGATACGCCTGCTGCGTAATCGGGCCGATATTGGTCAGCCGCCACTCTTCATCGGAGGTTGTGGGGAGGCCGGCCTCGGCAAAATGCCGCGAGGCTGCGGCGCGTAAAGTGGCCGCCCAGGCCGGCCCGCCGGTTACATCTGGCAGGGTGGACAGCAGGTTCTCAACCGTGGAGTCTGGGGCAATTGCTATTGGAGTCATGCAAGTTTCCGATACGCCGGGCGGCCGGGCGATGATCGCAGCCAAGCCTTGTATTTTACGCGGATTTTCAACGCACAATGCGGAGGGACCACAGGTATTTGGCGGGCGCCGTCAGACCGGTTGGGCCTCGCGGGCTGGTTGCTCCAGCCAACTGTAGCCCCGCTTTTCCAGTTCCAACGCCAGCGACTTATCGCCAGACTTAATAATCTGCCCGTCCCGTAACACATGCACAAAATC
>JAJZCU010000133.1 GCA_021828935.1 Planctomycetota bacterium
AAGGTGCTTGTGCATAACAAAATTTCCTCTTCGCTTGGAATTTGCTCGGAAACGCGGCCGGGAATTCTTGAACAGAGAGAAAGTGTAATGCCGCTTTGAGTTGCCCGCAAACCCTGGACCGCTGCCGCGGAGAGGCAACTACCGATTAGTTGCCGCAGCTCTATGCCGCATGATTTCCGCGGACGTGGCGCCGGTAGCGCCGCACGGCCATCTCCGGCGCGGCCATGTGCAGCTTGGCTGCTTGGACAGCCCGGCGTGGCGTGGCGTGCCGTTTACACGGGCGGTATACTTTTCGCCAGAGGCGTGCATGGCTCCAAAAAATATTTCCATTCAGGACTTGGTGCAGGGATTCTCTGAGCACTTAAAAGAACTTCAGGCGGCCGAAACCAACGAGGCCAGCGTTCGCCAAAATTACATCGATCCATTTTGGCGGGCTTTGGGGTGGGACATCGGCGATGCGGCGCAGCTCGGTCCGGCGGAGGCCGATGTTATCGTC
The DNA here is from genome assembly GCA_021828935.1 of Planctomycetota bacterium. Lineage (GTDB taxonomy): Bacteria > Planctomycetota > Phycisphaerae > WQYP01 > WQYP01 > JAJZCU01. Next base: position 497 of record JAJZCU010000133.1, read on the forward strand.
GAAAAAAATGTGCAAACGGTGGATGCCAACGGGCTGCGGAATCGCCGGCCGGACTATCTGTTTCGCATCGGCGGGTTCCCGCGATTTATTGTGGAGGCCAAGAAGGCGACTTCGGACATAGATGACGACAAAGACGCCATTTTTCAGGCCAAGCAATACGCTTGGAACAGCACGATACCGTTCGCGGTGCTCACCGATTTTGGGCATTTCCGCCTGTACGACGCCACGTTGAAGCCCATTTTTCAGGAGCCCGCCCGCGGTCTTGTCAAAGAATTCTGCATTAACTTTGAAGATTATGAAGCCCAGTGGGACCTGCTGCAGGCAACATTTGGACGCGACGCCGTGGCGGAGGGGTCGCTGGAAGACCTGCTGGCCCGGGTGAAGAAACTCAAGCGTGGCCGGCGCCTCCGCGCGGCGGATCGCACCCTGGTTGATTTCAAGGGAAGCGAACCGGTGGATCGGGTGTTCCTGGCGTATCTGGATGTCCACCGCCGGCATTTTGCGTCTCATCTTTATCAAAACAACAAATCATCTTTTCCCGAAGCCGATACGTTGCATGGCGCCGCCAAACTTACGGAGGCCGTGCAGCGGGTAATGGACCGTCTGGTGTTCATGCGGGTGTGTGAAGACCGCGGCATCATGCCGTTCGGCGAATTGTACAACATGCTTAGGCGCGTCGAGGGTGAGAACGGAAATCTTTACGCATCGCTGGTGGCGGCCTTCCGCGACCTGGATATGAAGTACAACGGCTATCTTTATAAGCCGCATTTTTCTGAACAGCTTGATGTGGACGCCGACGCGCTGACCGATTTCATCCGCACGCTGTACCCGCCCGATGGACCATGGGACTTCGCCGCCATCGGCGACGACATCCTGGGCATTGTTTATGAACGTTATCTGGGAAACGTGGTTGCGGTCAAAAATAATCAGGCGGTGGTTGAAGAAAAGCCCGAGGTGCGGCACGCCGGAGGGGTGTATTACACGCCGCGATTTGTGGTGGATACCATCGTGCGGCGCGTCCTGGGGCCGCAGCTAAAGGGCCGCACTCCGGCCCAGGTGCTGGATGTTAAAATACTTGATCCGGCGTGCGGGTCCGGGTCATTTCTGGTGGCGGCCCTGCAATACTTATTTGACTATTGCCTGGCGGAGGTGCGGAGGAATCCGGCATTGGCAGGGGCCGCTGGCGGCAAACCGTCCGCGCGCGGCGCCGCGGGATCGGGGAACAAAACGCCCATCGCTTTTAAAGACAAGCACGGGGCATGGGCGCTGGCGCCGGATTTTCGTTCCGCGCTGCTTACGCACTGCATCTACGGCGTGGACATTGATCAGCAGGCGGCGGAAGTCACGGTGATGTCCCTGTACCTGAAAATGCTGGAAGCCACGCTGCCGGACAACTGGGCCACGCTGTGGGTTGAACGGCAGTTGCTGCCGCCGCTGGACAACAACATTCGGTGTGGAAATTCGCTGATTGATGATGAGGACTACCACGCGTTTCGGGAAAAGACCTTCCAGAATCAGCCCTCTTTGTATGAGGAAGAAAGCGCGGACACCCAGTTTCGTATTAACCGGTTCGTGTGGACCAGCCGAAGCCGGGGCTTTGGGCGCCTGCTGGATGACGACGCGGTGCGCGAACGGGGCCATGGCGGGTTCGACTGCATCATTGGCAATCCACCGTACATTCGGGTGCAGGAACTAAACCAATGGGCGCCGGAGGAATGCGAATATTATAAATGGCGTTACAAGAGCGCCGCGAAGGGCAATTACGATATTTACGTGGTGTTCACGGAAAAGGCGTTGTCGCTGCTGGCGCCGGACGGATTGTTGGGGTTCATCATGCCGCACAAATTCTGGCAAGCGCAGTACGGGGAGGGTTTGCGCGGGATAATTGCGGAAGGGGGACACCTGCGGTCGATTGTGGATTTTGGGCACCATACCGTATTTTCCGGGGCGTCCATTTACACGGCCATTCACGTTTTCTCACGGTCGCCCTCCCGGTTGCGCGGCGTTACCGTCTCAAAGATTAACAAGTTCACGGACGCCCCGTCGCAGATGGCCGCGCTTGAAAGAAGGGCCGCGCCGGAGGGGGTGGAGACGTTTCGTGCCAGCCGACCGACCGGCGCCGGCGCATGGACCATGCTGCCACCGGGCCGCATGGCTTCATTGGCGGCGTTGCGAGAAGCGTCCGGCATGCGGCTGTCCGACATTACGGCGCGCATGGCGCAAGGCGTGCGGACCAGCATGAACTGTGTTTACGTGCTGCGGCGCATTGGAAAAGGCCAGCGATATTTGTCAGAATATCTGGGTCGTGAAGTGGAGCTTGAGGGCGAGTTCTTGTTGGAATTCTTAAGCGGCAAGGATATGCGGCGTTACGAGACACGTCCATCGTCAAGGGTGCTAATTGCGCCCTATCGAAGCCAGCGCGGGCAATCGCCTGTGCTGGCAGATGCCGGCTATCTTGCCCTGCACTGCCCGGCAACGTGGGCGTATCTAAAGGCTTGCGAGAAGGCGCTCCGTGGTCGGGAAGACGGAAAAATGGATTCATTGCAGTGGTATGGCTATGTTTACCCGAAAAATCTTGAGGTCATGAAAAGGCGGAAAATTGTTGTTCCCGACATCATCGAACGGCCGGCGTTCTCTCTGGACGAGCACGGAGCCTTTGCTTTTGTTAGCGGGTATGCCGTGGTATTGCGGCCTAAGTTTGCCCAACACACCAAGCTGGTGCTGGGCATCCTCAACAGCCGCCTTGCGGGAGATTTTCTAAGGTCTATCTCCACCCCGCTTCGGGGCGGGTGGTATCGGCCTTTTCCCCAGTTTATCGGCCAGATTCCCATTAAGCTTCCCGGCACAACCGAAGAAAAGAAACTTGCCGACGCCATTGTGCATAGCGTCGGCCGGATCATCGCCGCGAAAACCGCGCTGCAGAACCCCATGCTTTCGGACCGCGAAACCAACCAATTCGGCTCGGAGGTGGACGCCCACGAACAGCGAATTAATGAATTGGTGCTGCGGCTTTATAATGTGGACGCCGTTCCTGAATAAAGAATTCGGCCATCGCGCGGTTCCGCTCCCGCCGCGGTTGGTCATCCGTCATCCGCAAAGGCAGCAAACCTCGCCGCCATGGCGCCGCCGCCCGATGGGATTGCGCCCGCGCTCACTGGGGAGGCGTACCTGCATAGGATCGCCGAATTAGCAACTGGCGCAATTGGCGGTATCGAGAGCGCGCAGCCAACGGAAGCCTATGGAATAAAACGCTGAGGCGCGAAGAGCGCCGAGACGAGGGGGCGGAAGGCAGCGGGGATTTCGAGGGGCATAGGGTCTCCGAGTAAACAACTGTCGCGGTCATTTCGGCTGACAACCCATACCGTCCATACTTCCTGCACTTTTATTGCGCCGCGGTCGGCAATGGCGCGCAGCCGTCCGGTGTCCGGGGATTTTTATCAGGCCGGGCATGGCCTGTGCCCCGTAGCCCTTCGGGCGTCTGAAAATAGCCAGGGGTGAAACCCCTGGAACAAGGCGCGAGGTATTCCAAGTCCCGCAGGGACGAATGAACGCCCAACGGCGTGAGCGGCGTCTACGACCCTGGGCCGGATTCAATTTGGAAGAGACCCACGCCAGCCTGTACCCCGTAGCCCTTCTGGGCGTCGGAAAATAGCCAGGGGCGAACCCTTGGAACGCAGGCACGGATGAACCCCGGCGCCCGAAATCCGCGCGCAATAACGCACCTAACATTCATCCGTCCCCAAGGGGACTATCAATTTATACGGCTTGGGCGACCAGGGATTTCATCCCTGGCTATTGTCAGGCCTCCAAGGGAGGCAACGGCACACCAGTCCCGGTCATGGCGCGTAACCATCCAATACCCGGAGCGGGGTAATACCACATCTCTTTGTCTTGCGACAGTTGATAATTCGGCGATCCTTACCATGCACCTGGCCCTCCTCAATTCGTGCTCAGCGATCTCACCGTCTCAGCGGTTTTTTTCCTGTGCCGCGCCATACTTCTGGAAAAACTGTGTCATAGGTTCCCGCCCGGTATATAAGCGAGCATCATTTCGCGCCGTGGACGGTATAGGTGGCCAGCCGGAATAATCGCGACAGGTATTATTCGATGCTCCATATTGAAAAACGCCACGGCAAATCGGGGCGATTCAGCGCGTGGGCGCGGCGGCGTTGCGCAGGCGAAATTCAGTGGGCGGATGGCGTCACGGGCCGCGTCAGATACACGGTATCCGGAGGCGGGGCGCGGCGTATCAGCGCCCGGCAGGCGCTGGCGACGGAGCGGAATGGTCGTTCAGGCAGCGCGAAAACCGCCATTTCCGCGGGGCCGCCGATCTGCAAAGTGCCCGCGAAGCTTGGAAGGCCCAGCGCGCGGGCGCCGTTGACGGTGGCCATCTTCAGCAGCAGTTGCGGATCGGATTCGGGGAATAGTTTCATAATATGTCGCAATTCGCGCAGCACGGATAGATCGGGGTTGCTGGCCACAGAGTCCGTGCCAATGGCCACATTGATGCCGCGGGCGAGCATGTCGCGCCAGCGGTGGCGGCTGTGGTCGTCGTGGCCAAAGTAGCTGCGCGTGCGCGGGCAGTACGCCACCGAAACATCAGGCGCGGCGGCCAGCAAATCAAGGTCGGCATCAGTTGCGTAATTCACATGGGCCAGAACCACGGGCACGCCGGCATCCAGCAGGCCGAATTGTTTGGCCCATTGAATTGGGCCGTGGGCGCCGCGTGGAATGGCCGCATCCAGCAGGGCATGATCGGGGCGCCAGGGGCCGGCCAGCATCCCGGAAATATTGGCAAGAAACTCGCTTTCCTCGGCCAGTTCCGCGACATGCATGCAAATGGGCATGTGACGGGCGCGGGCCATTTCCACGGTATCCCGCAGCGCCGGTCCTTCCACCGTGTACGGGGCGTGGGGTGAAACGCCTGATTTTATGTTTATTAAATCGGCGTCAGCCGGGGCGCACAGCCTTTGCAGTTGTTCCCGCAGTGACGACCGGCGGCCGCCAATTGCCATGACCTCCGCGAAGCCAACGCCTTGCAGGCCGGCCCGCTCTAAAATTGGCCGCGTCACCGTGTAATGGCGCGAAACGTCGCCCACGGCCAACACGCCGGAGGTCTGGCACATCGTGGCGCCCCACTGCGCGCTTTTTGAAACAATGCTGATCAATTGTTCCGGCGGCGGCGCGGCGCGCATGCATGCGGCGGCCCACTGGCCAAAATCCCCGGGCGGGGCGATGCGGTTGGTCAGATATGAAAGCTCAAGATGCGTGTGGGTATTCACCAGCGCCGGCAAGATGACATGATGCGGGTAATGCCGCACGATGGCGCCGGAATACCTGGGCAATACGTCATCGGCCGGGCCCATGGCCATGATACGGTTATGCTCCCACGCTATGGCTCCCTTGACGATGCCCGGAGCGGCCATGGGCAGCACGAAGTCGGCGGTGATAATCAATGGACTGGGATGCGAACTCATGGCGCCATTGTAGGGGGCGGGCGACGCGGCCGCACGCAACGCCATGGTTTGCCGCCCAGCGTGCGCAAACCTACGACAGCGGCGTGGGATATATTGAAACCTTCAGCCAAAGCGTACAGGTGAACCCTGAACCGGCCTCGCTGCTGCTGGCCCTGCCGCTGACTCTGGCGCTGCTGCTGCGGCGGCGTGGCCGGGCGGCGGCGGCGCATTGCCCGTAGCGCATTGATCATTTATCGTATCCCCATGCCTGATGAACCGTACAAAGTTGCGCTGGATGTCTACAGCGGCCCGCTGGAATTGCTGCTCTACCTTACCTGACGCTCCGAAGAAGCC
>JAJZCU010000134.1 GCA_021828935.1 Planctomycetota bacterium
TGCGAAGAGGCGGAAAATTTTGTTGAAGCGATCCTGTTACTGGGGCAGGATAGCCCTTTTGATCTGATCCTGGGAATGGTGGAAGATGAAGCGCCGCAACTGCAGCGCGTCCTGCTGCATGTGCGTGGCGCCCACCCGGCGGGCAAGATTATTTTAGTCTGTGAAAGCTATGCCGAACCAGCCTGCCGCCGCGCCCTGGCTTGGGGCGCCACCGATTATCTTATATCGCCCGTGACGCCCGCGCAGTTGGCCGCTGCCGCGGGTTTGATCATGCCCGGCACGGAGCCTGCAACGGGCGGGGATGAATCATCACAACATTCTCCGGGCTCCGAAGATTTCGCGGCCGCCACACAGGGCCCCCCGGAAGGCGCAGTCGACGACGGTCCGGTCTTAAACATTGATTCACTGACCCTGCCCCTGGTGGTGCAGGCCGCATTGTTTAACGATCTTTTGCAGGGCAAAGTCAACCTCACTGGAAAGGCCATGCGTGCCTTGCACGCGCATGCGGGGCTGGCGGGCGAACTGCGTTTCTTGTTGCCCACGGAGGCCGCCGTGGTGCTGCAAAGCCCCAAGGCCGCCGGGCGCGTCATTGCGCCGGTGGCCCATGAGGGGCTTTCTTTTGGCGCACTGGAATTGGCCGGCCCGACCCTTGGTCCGGCCGCCGCAGCCCAGCTTGATCAGGCCGCGGCCTGGCTCGGGGGTTTCCTGGCCATGGTGAAGCGCCATGAGCAGTTGCGCACCATGGCGGTCACGGATGAACTTTCTGGCGCCTACAACCGCCGCTACTTCAACCAGTGGATACACGCCCTGTTGGACCGCGCCCGCGAAGGCCGCTTCCGCGTTACCCTTTTATTATTTGATATTGATAACTTCAAGAGCTACAACGACCGCTTCGGCCATGCCGCCGGCGATTCCATCATTCGCGAAGTCATCAGCCTGCTGCGCCACTGCACCCGCACGAACGACTTGGTGGCCCGCATCGGCGGCGATGAATTTGCCGTGGTCTTTTGGGACAGCGAAGCCCCCCGGATGCCCAACAGTCAACACCCGCGCGATGTGCTGGCCGTCACCGACCGCTTCCGCAAGGCCATCGCCAGCCATGAATGGAGCCGCGTGGTCAGCGCGCCCGGCAGCGTGAGCATTTCGGGCGGCTTATCAACTTTTCCGTGGGATGGCGAAACACTGGAAACGTTAATGCTGGTGGCGGACCAAACGCTCATGCAGGCCAAAGCCAGCGGCAAGAATGTGATTATGCTTTCGCCGCGGATCCGGGAAAATGCGCAGGAGGCCCTGGCATCTGAAGAGCTCGCCCGGCACGGCGCCAATCAGCCGACCCAATCCGCGCAGGAGTCCGACGCCCCGCCGGACGCACCCGCCGCCTGAATGCCAATTCCCGCAATTTCGGCTATTGTCGCGGCTTTACACCGCCGCGGCATCGGCGATAATGATGGACCGATAAAAAGGAAAAAAATGGATTTTCAGGAACGCTACAACCACATCACCGAAACGATCCACAGCACCGCGCGGAAGGCCCGGCGCGAACCCAATGAAATCACCTTTGTCGCTGTGACCAAAAACGCCCAGGCGGCCGACCTTCAGAAACTTCTGGAACTTGGCCACCGCGACTTGGGCGAAAGCAAACTGCAGCATCTGCAGCAACGGGCGGTGGAAGTGGAACCCTGGCTGGGCGACCCGCCCCAAAGCGTCCGCTGGCACATGATCGGCCATTTGCAACGCAATAAGGTGAAGGCCACGCTGCAATTGGCCAGCCTTGTGCATAGCGTGGATTCGCTGCGGCTGGCGGAAGAAATTCAGATTGCCGCCACGCGCCTGGAAAAAACCGTGGCGATCATGCTGGAAGTCAACACCGGCGAGGAAAGCACGAAGTACGGCGTGGCGGTGGGCGCGGCGCAACATTTGGCGGAACAAATTGACACCATGGAAGGCGTCCATCTGGTGGGCCTGATGACCATGGCTCCGCGTTCAGAAAACGCGGAAGATTCACGCCGGTATTTTGTGCGCCTGCGCGAAATTTTTGAGGAAATTAAGTTTCGCAAAATCGGCGGCACCCATTTCCGCCACCTGTCCATGGGCATGACTCAGGATTATGCCGTGGCCATTGAAGAAGGCGCCACCATGGTGCGCATCGGCACGGCGCTGTTCGGTGAAGGCACGCCGGAGGAATAATTCGCGCCGTATCCGCGTTCATCCGCGGTTCCCTTAGCCGCCGTCGTGCCGCGACGGCGGCGGGAATTATTAAACCGCTGATTACGCGGATTACGCGGATAGGGGACGACGGAATACGTTGTCGCCATCATCCATTCCGTCGTATCCGCGTTCATCCGCGTCATCCGCGGTTCTCTTAGCCGTCGTCATGCCGCGACGGTAGCGGGATTTATTAAACCGCTGATTACGCGGATTTACGCGGATAGGGGCGACGGGACGGCCAATTTCTCCGACAGGTCATTACATCATAACATTCCAGACCGCAATGGATGCAACGCCGCCGCGGAAATGGGATGGGGTCGCCGACATCCATTCCGTCGTATCCGCGTTTATCCGCGTCATCCGCGGTTCCCTTGGCCGTCGTCATGCCGCGACGGCGGCAGGAATTATTAAACCGCTGATTACGCGGATTTACGCGGATAGGGGCGACGGGGACGGCCAATTTCTCCGACAGGTTATTACATCATAACATTCCAAATCGAACTGGACGCAACGCCGCCGCGGAAATGGGATGGGGTCGCCATCATCCATTCCGCCGTATCCGCGTTCATCCGCGTCATCCGCGGTCAAGCAGGCGGCAGCGGCTCCAACTAATTCAACCGCTGATTACGCGGATTACGCGGATAGGGACGGCGGGGACGCCCAACTTACCCGGCAAGTTATTACATCGTAACATTCCAAATCGAACTGGACGCAACGCCGCCGCGGAAATGGGATGGGGTCGCCGACATCCATTCCGTCGTATCCGCGTTCATCCGCGTCATCCGCGTCATCCGCGGTCAAGCAGGCGGCAGCGGCTCCAACTAATTAAACCGCTGATTACGCGGATAGGGATGACGGGGCACCCAGTTTCGCCGACAACATAATTAAATCACAACATTCCAACCCAAATGGATGCGGGGCCTCGCCGTTTGATTTGCCAACTGCCATTATCCATTTCCGTCCTATCCGCGTTCATCCGGGGGCGCCCTCTGGGCCATCCGCGGTTCCCGCCATTCTGTGCCAGCCGCCCGCCGGCCGGCGCAATTGCCGCCCCGGCCAGTAAGTATTAATAAAACTGCATCTGCGCTGTCGCCAGCACATCCGCCTGCCCGGTAAGTGGGTCAATTAAATTAACAGTAACCGTGTGCAGGCCCGGAGTCACCAGATACGGCACAAACGCGAAGCCATGATTCGCGCTGCCCAGCACGCCCGTTAAATCAGTACGCACGCCATTGGCCGGCAGTAACGCGCCCGGAACGCCGCCAATATCAATGCGCACATCCACGGGCTGGGATCCGGAAAAACTGTCAAACGCCCAGCCGGAAATCAGACTGGCCGTGGCCACATCAACATGGCCAATTGGCCCCGGTGCCCCGCCCGCGATCACTGTGCCGATCAGCGTATCTTCGTGGAAAACCGGATTGATCACATACACACTGATCGTGTGCGCCCCGTTGGACAGCGCCGGCAGTTGAAAGAAAAACCCATGCTGCGTGCTGCCCAAAAATGGCGCCAAATCGGGCCGTGAGCCATTCGCGGCAAACACGTTCCCCGCAACGCCATCAATGGAAATGCCAACATACGCCGGTTGCGCCCCCGCTGCGGGATCAAATGCCCAGCCCGCGATCATCGAATTGGTTAATACATCAATATGGCCCTGCGGACCGGCCGCGGCAATCCAACCGCCGCCAATTTGCGTGGTTTGGTTGGTCAACGGGTCGGTGGCCATCACCTGCACGTAATGCGGCACGGCGGAAAGCCCGGATAACGTAATGGAAAAGCCGTGATTGGCGCTGCCCAGAAAATGCAGCAGATCCGGCCGGGACAAATTGGCCGACACGGCGCCCTGTGCCGCGCCATCAATGACCAAATGCACCTGCGCCGGATTGGCCGCTTCCTGAATGCTGTACGCCCAGCCGGAAATGAGGCCCGAAGAAAGCACATCGACATGCCCCACGGGCGGCACCTGCGTTGGCTCGCCCACGGTGATGGTGCGCGTGCCCAATAACGTCAGCGCTTCAGATTGCGTATCCACGGCGTACACGCTGACCGTGTGCGGGCCGGGGGTCAGCGGGGGCAGGCTGACAGAAAATCCATGGGCGGTGGAATTGATCCCCGGAACGTTGGCTAAGTCCGACCGCTGGTTACTGGCCAGCAAGGGTTGGCCGGCCACGCCGTCAATGTCCACGCGCACCAGAACACTGGCCGCAGGCGTATTGGGATCCGCCGCCCAGCCGGATACCACGCTGGCCGTGGCGATATCCACCGAACCAATCGGCGGCGAATTGCCGTAAATGGTCCCGCGCAGCAGCACGGAAAATACGCCGGTCGTGGGGTCCTGGGCCACCACGGTGATGGAATGCGGACCGGGCGTGAGGCCGGGCATTTGATAAGAAAAGCCGTGATTTGAACTGCCCAGGGCGGCGGTCAGGTCGGGCCGCGCCAAATTCGCGCGAAACAGCACGCCGGTGTTTCCGTTAATATCCACGCGCACATTCACCGGCGCCGGCGCCGCTTCGGGATCAAAAGCCCAGCCGCTGATGACCATGTTGTTGGCCACATCCACATGACCAAATGGCGCCTGATCATTCTGGAACAGCGTCTGCGAAGTTAATAATGTCGGCGCCTGCCCGGCGGTTCCAAAGGCGTACACCTGCACCAGATGCGTTCCATAAGAAAGCTGGGGCATGGCAAAGGAGAAGCCGTGATTGGCCGTGCCCAGAAAATTTTGCAGGTCCGCCCGCGGCAAATTGGCCGCGAACGGGGTTCCCACATGGCCGTCAATATCCACGCGCACCAGGGAAGGCAGCGGTCCCAAATTATTTTGATAAGCCCACCCGCTGATCACCGAAGTCGTGGCCACGTCAACATGACCAATGGGCGGCGTGTTGTAGGCTGACGCGTTAATGTCCACTTCCGTGTTGCTGTTGCCCACGGTCACCTGCCGCGTGATCGGTGCGCCCAGCGGGCCCCCGCTGAACGTTTCGGTGTATGTGCCCGGCGCCAGTTGCAACTGATACCCGCCGGCCGACATGGTGGTGGTTTGAAAGGTTTGGCCGTTGCTTGTGGCGCTGACCAAAATTCCGCCCAGCCCCTCATTTAATTGATAAAGCCCCTGCGGGTCGGCGTTGTTGTACACCACGCCCAGCAACCAGGGGTTGCCCATGTCGGGCCGGCTGCCAAAATCTTCGGTGACCAGATACGGGCCCACGCCGCTGCCATTGGGATTGTAATTGGGATTGTAAATGACCGAAATTGCCGCTTCCTGCAGAGTCGGGTCCATGATATTGTCGCGGTGGCCCGGCGGAGACTGTATGCCGCCGGATGTGCCCGCGCCGCCGCCCCAATCAATGGCGAAACCCGCGTGGGCGTAGAGGAAGTCCAAAGCGTAAGCATAGACGTTCTCCGCGACGTTATTCCAATCGTATCCCGCGTTGCTCACGCGCGTTCCCAGGTTCGCTTCCCCGGGCAATTGGTGCGACTGCGTATTATCCGCCAGCATTAATTGGTTATGGGCGGTGGCGGTGCCGTAAAGAATGCTGTTCCAAGCCAGTGGCGCGGTCGGGGTAAGGGCTGCCCATTGCTGCTGCAACAGGGTTTGATTCACCTGATAATAATTCAGGGCAGTGGTGATGTTGGAATCGCCGGAATTTAGCAGCAGGGGCAGTTGGGCCTGCGGATTCACGCGCATCTCGTTGGTGAGCGTCATGATATATTGCTCGGCATTGGACGGATTGAACGCCGTACCGCTAAGCAGCAGACGCGGTTCAAGGCGTTCGAGCATATCCGGAGGGCAACTGGGGCGCCGGCTGGCGCCGAAAAGCCGCACAAAACGCGGTGGCCAAATTTTTTTCTGCATAAATGTTTCCTGTCTCTTTCCATGCATGCGGGAGCGGGGCGCCAAAAGCCTCGGAGGCTCGCCCTTCCGCCACGCATATTATCGCCCCCAACGCCGCTTTTGCTTTGACAGTTCCCGCAGCTTACGTGGCATTTTTGGCAGCGTAGAACATATAAGACGTGAGGGCAACGCACGTCGCGCGAATGTCCCCCGCTGATACGAGGGTAAAAAAACGCTGAGACG
>JAJZCU010000135.1 GCA_021828935.1 Planctomycetota bacterium
GCTGCGCCCATTGGCACCGTGCGGCTATTGGCTTACAATCCAACTCTTTGATATTTCCGGCAGGAGCACTGGTGGCAAATTCGGCGTTTGATCTGGTCATCGTGGGTTCGGGCCCCGCGGGGTATGTGGCGGCGGTGCGCGCGGGCCAATTGGGCAAAAAAGTGGCGTGCGTGGAACGGGCCGAATTGGGGGGCATCTGCCTGAATTGGGGATGCATTCCCACCAAGGCCCTTCTGGCTGACGCTCATTTTATGCACCAGCTTGAACACGTTGCCCCCAATTACGGCCTTACCGTTGATCTGGCCAAGCTGCAATGGGAAAAAATTGTCCAGCGCAGCCGCAGCGTGGCCGGCCAACTCAGCCGTGGCATCGATTTTCTGTTTAAGAAAAACAAGGTCACGCGCTACACCGGCAGCGGCTTTATTCCGCAGCCAGGCGTGGTGGAGATAAAAGACGCCCAGGGCAAAGTCACTGACACGATTTCCACACAAAATATTTTGGTATGCACCGGCGCCCGCGGACGCGAACTGCCGGGCCTGAGGCCTGATGGCAAAGTTGTCATCACCAGCCGCGAGGCCATGGTGCTGCCCAAAACGCCCAAGCGGCTGCTGATCATCGGCGCCGGGGCGATCGGCGTCGAGTTTGCCTATATTTATCGCCAATTCGGTTCGCAGGTAACGCTGCTGGAAATGCTGCCATTGATATTGCCCGTCGAAGATGAAGAAGTCAGCCAGCGGTTGCAGCAGATTTTTACCAAGAGTGGCATTAATATCCGCACCGGCCACCGTACTGACAAAGTGGAAGTGACCGGCAACATGGCCCGCGTTTCGGTGACCGACCTGGCCACGAATCAGGCGTCGGTGCTGGAGGCTGACATTGTACTGCTGGCCGTGGGCGTGACAGGCAATGTTGAGAATTTATTCGGACCCGCGGCAACGCCGGCAATAGAGCGCGGGGCGATCAAGGTGGACAAAGGGTACAAAACCAACATCCCGGGCATTTATGCGGCCGGCGATGTCATCGGGCCGCCGTGGCTGGCCCATGTGGCCAGCTACGAAGCGACCATCGCCGTGGAACGCATGTTCAACGCCGGCATCCGTGAAATGGATTACAGCCTGACGCCCGGCTGTACGTATTGCTACCCGCAGGTGGCCAGCGTGGGTTTGACAGAAAAGCAGTGCCGCGAAAAGAAGCTTGAGGTTGAGGTTGGCCGATATAACTTCGCCAACAACGGCAAGGCGTTGGCGGCGGGCGAACCGGACGGCTTCGTGAAGCTGATTTTTGATAAAAAATATGGCGAATTGCTCGGCGCCCACATGCTGGGCGCGGAAGCCACCGAAATGCTGGCCGAGCTGGTCCTGGCCAAACGGCTGGAGGCCACACGCGATGAAATCGCCCTGACCATTCACGCGCACCCGACGATGTCCGAAGCCGTGATGGATGCCGCCGGCGCGATCGGCGAAGGGCATGCGTAGGCATCCCACACCTCCGCAGGCGCAGGGCGGAGGGTCGGCGGCGCCTTACATAAGGACAACCGGCGGGCCGGGATGGCCCGGCGACCGGCTTTCCCGCCCCGGTGAAGCGCCCTTCGCGCTGGTATTATTGCATCACTAAACGTACAAAGGCGAAAGCATGAGCAGGATGCCACCGGACGATAACCCGTTGTTGAACCGACCGCGTCCCGGCGATGCGGCCCGCGAGGCCGCGCCGGCGCCAGCCGGCGATTATTATGTAAGCCCGCACCCCCCGGCGCCGCCGGAACCGTCGGCAGTTCCACCCGCGCCGCCGCTTCCTACGACGGAAATGGCGCCGCCTGAATCCGCGGGCAACGCCGGCCATATACCAACCGGTGATGGGACTGCCCAAGGAAATCCGTCTTCTGTTTCCAGCGTACAGGCCGTTGGCCAAAGCGGCGCAGGGCGCCCCGCCGCCATCGCGCGACCGGCGGCACGGCAGCCCAGCGGGTTAACCAGCGTGCGCGATACGGTGGAATCGATCATCATTGCCCTGGTGCTGGCGTTCGCATTTCGCGCGTTCGTGGTGGAAGCGTTCGTGATACCCACGGGTTCGATGGCGCCCACGCTCAGCGGGGCGCACTGGCAGGTCATCTGCCCCAAGTGCGGGGAAGAATTTGATATTAACGCAAGCCTGCATTACACCGTGGTGCGTCGCAAAATCAGTGGACAGACCGTTTACCAGATCGTGGGCCAAAAACGTGAAGATCTGGTGAATGGAAATCGCGTCCCGGTGGTGTTTCGCAACGGCCAGCGGCGCTATGTGGTCTGCCCAAATTGCGGCTACCACATTCCCCTGACCAGCCTGCCGGGCAAACCGCTGGTGCGCACGGTGGTTGAGGGGGATCCACCCCGGTTGGGCCACGCAGTGTTTCCGTGGACCCGCTATGGCGACCGCATTCTGGTGCTCAAGTACCTTTACTATTTTATGGCGCCGAAGCGCTGGGATGTCGTGGTATTCAAGGAGCCCATTCACGCCAAGCAGAATTTTATCAAGCGGTTGGTGGGACTGCCCGGAGAAACCGTGGAAATCGTGGGCGGCGACGTGTTCATCAACGGCAAAATTGCCCGGAAGCCGCCGGCCATTGAACGCGCCATGCTGCAGTTGGTCTACAACAACGATCATTACCCCATCGACGCCGGCAAAATGCGCAGTGACGGCTCGATCTGGACCAACCCCTGGCGCCCACAGAAGCGCCTGGGCGCAGCGGGTCATTGGACGATCAAATCGCCCGTGTTGCTTTACCGGCCCTCGAAGGGACAACGGTGGGGCGGTATTGCCTTTCACCATATTCGGTTGAAGTCGGACCGCCATCGGTTTTATCTGTACAATCGCCTGGCCTATGACGACACGTACAACGACGACAGCAAAAAAATTGTGGGCGATCTTGATGTGCGGGCGGTGTGGACGCCCGCGCGGAAAGGCTCGGCGATGCGGATGACCGTTGGCCAGCGCGACAATCGTTTTCAGGTGCGCTGGCGCCGGACTGGGCATGTTATATTGTCAAGGTATGTGCCGGGGCTAAGGCGTTATGTGGCTGTGGCGGGCCCGCGAGGCGATGCCACTGCGCAATTAAGCGCCCCGGTGGCGGGGCGGCGCTACCGCGTGGAAATGAGCAATGTGGATCGGGAAATTCGATTTTGGGTGAACCGTTCGTTGGTGCTCACGCACCGCACCCCGTGGACAGTGCGGGACGCGCAAATTTATCTGGCCACCGGCAAGAGCCGCGAGATGCCCCGCGTGGCCCTGCGCGTCGCGGGCCCATGCACCATCTCCCATTTGCTCCTGCGACGGGATATTTATTACACTCAGATGCGGTTGGAAAACGGCAACGATGATCAGATGGGCACCGGCACCGATGGCAATCCCATTACGCTGGGCCCGCGCCAGTATTTTATGCTCGGCGACAATTCCACCTACAGCGCCGACAGCCGCGCATGGCCGCATGTTGCCCATGTGCTGGCTGACCTGCACCTGCACCGGGGCGTGGTGCCCCAGCGGTTTTTAGTAGGAAAAGCCTTTTTCGTTTTCTGGCCGGCCGGCTTTCGTATTTCCCGCGGCCTGCCATATCCGCTGGTGCCCAACGCCGGACGCATGCGGTTTATTCGTTAATTATTTTGTCATTGGTATTCACGGGTTACGTTCCCAGAACGCGTCGGGCCGCGGACCCGGAAAAAAAGGAGTTTACGCTATGTCGGCAGTACCCCAGCCCCGTCCCAGCCCCATGGTGGAGCGCTTTCTGGCGACTTTACATGCCCGGGGCATCAATGGGCATTGCCCATTTTGTCAAAAGAATTCGTGGATCATTCTTGAAAATCCTGCCTCTATTCCCGTCTATGAATCCACCATGCAACTGCGCATGCCTGGAACCAATATGCCCATGGCCACCATGATCTGTAACAATTGCGGCTGGAGCGGCTTTTTTTCGCTGGGCGCATTGGGCCTGCTGCGCCCACAGAACGCCGCGCCAGGCGCCGCCACGATGGCCAATTCCGGAGCCCCCGTCGGCGGCGACCCCGCCCCCCCAACGGCCCACAGTCGCCGGATCATCTGTCGCCGCCGGAAACCTCGCGACCAACACGGACCCCGACCCCGTGCCCGCAGAGGAGTCACCGGGATAGCGCCGGCACCCGACCTCCGCTGCCAATGCGATTCAGTAGAACGGCCGTCCACCGGACGGTAAACGCGACTGCTTTTGTTTTACCGGTCGAGCTTCTCCCGCGGCGCCTCGGCAAAAATTCCTAATTTTTGTTCACGGTACAACTCCAGCCGGGCGATCACGGTCTGTGGCAGCAGGGCCGAGAGGTTGTTTAAGTCGCCGCCCAGGGCCGCAATTTGCCGGATGAGGCTGCTGCTGGTGAAGCCAAAACGTTCATTGGTCATAATAAATACTGTTTCCACCTGCGCCACGGCGCGGTTGGTCAGCGCCAACTGAAATTCATATTCCAGGTCGGTCATGTTGCGCAGGCCGCGGACAATGGCCACGGCGCCCCGGCGTTTCACCAGTTCCACCGTGAGGCCGTCGTAGGCTTCCACCGTTACCTGCTCGGAGGGGTCCAATAATTCCTGGATCATCTGCAAGCGCAGGTCCAGCGGGAACAGTTGGCTTTTGTCGGGATTTTTGCCGATCGCCACAATCAGATGATCAAAGAGCCGCTGGGCTCGGCGGATCACGTCCAGGTGCCCCAGGGTCACAGGATCAAAAGTGCCGGGGAAAATCGCTGTTTTTTTGCTTTCGGCCATCGCTTTCCTTTCGTGGTTCAACCGGGTACATTTCCCGCATCAGGGCGGCAATGCCGGGCGGCGCCATAATTTACCCGCACGGCGATTGACTTGTCGAAATTAGGCTGTATTGTACCGGCGTTCCGACGCGGCGTCGGCATGGCCTTGGGCCGCGGGTGATAATTTAGGAGCTGGGAATAACCGCACCGGACCGGTAAACAACAGCGCATCGTTGGCATTTACAGTTAACTATCGGACTGCATCGTATTGGAGGCTTTCATGCTGATTCGTTCTTCCTTCGGAGACGGGCAAACCGCAACATACTGCGGGGAATACGTCGTGGCAATCTTTGCGCCAAACCGCAGTGCGGCGCGTCAGTTGTGCGCGCTGCTTGCCGCCGCTGACATTATGGCCCGGGTTGAACCCGACACCGATGTGTGTGTGCCGGTGTTGGTGCCTGACGAGGATCTTGTCGCCGCCACCGATCTTTTGGCAAAACGCGACCACGGCATTGAGCAGGAGGATCAAGTGGACGATGAAGATGAGGAGGGCGACGAGGACGAAGACGAAGATGACGCCGAAGATGACGAAGACGACGAAGACACTGATGAAGAGTTCGAGGACGAATTCGACGATGAAGAAGTAGACGACGAAGACGATATCTTCTACGACGAAGACGAAGACGAATAACGCGCCCGACCCTGCTGCATGTTGCTCCAGGCGGTCGCGCTTGAGGAGTCAACATGCCAGAATCATTGTTAAACTGCCCGGTTGATCGCGCCCCTCAATCCGGCCGCCAGACGGCGGTTATTGCTGCGCCCGCGTCATTTACCGCCGCCGCGGACGAGCCGATCCCGGCCGTCGCGTTTCTACCGCTGGCGCGGGCCATCTTGGCCGACGGCGCCGGAGGCCCCCCGGGCGACCGGCGTACTTTGGCCGTACCTGCAACCGGCCCGGAACGCCGGGCCGGCACGGAACGGCGCGGCAGTCTTGATCGCCGCGTGGTGGATATCGGTTCGCCCACAGGTCTGGAACGGCGCCGTGGGCCGGGTCGCCGGCTGTCTGAAGCGCGCAAATCCGCCGAAGAAGGACAGTTGAACGATGAACAATTTGAGTTTGTTTTGGCCATTGACACCTATAAACGGGTAAATTCAAGGCCCTTTCCGAGCTGGACTGAGATACTGGAAGTCGTCAAGCAACTGGGCTACCGCAAGGTGGAAGCCAGTACGATAAGTTTGCCGGCCGGAACCTCGCGTTCACAGACTTTATCCCCATCGCCGCCGCTGCCGGCTGCGCGCACCCCCTTGGAGCCTGCGCCCGGCGTAAGCGAATTATTTCATGGATAAATTTTACTGGCGGCGCCGGAATTGAACGGCGCTTTACCGCCGGCGATCCCCCCGCGCACTGCGACCCGACTCACGACCGCCGCGTCGGATGTTCGTGCGTTACCTGAAAACTGTCGGCGTTCGTGCAGTCAATGTGTACGCTGAATGTTTCCGGCGCCTGAACGCCGGCGTCGGCGCGCCGCCTGG
>JAJZCU010000136.1 GCA_021828935.1 Planctomycetota bacterium
GCCGGGTTGCGCCGGATGGTCAAGAAAATCCCGCAAACGCCTTCCCGCAACTTCATCCGTGCCGTAGCCGGTTAATTCAGCGAAGGCCGCGTTGGAGCAAACGATCATGCCGGCGGCGTCCGCGACTATGACCGCGTTGGCCGAATGGGAGGCCACCAGCGCCGCCTCCGCGGGGCCCTGGGCTGATTCACCGAGGCGCAGCCAACGCGTTAGAAAGTTGCCTGATTTGCCAGCCGCCGAATTTTCGTGGTGAACCGACACGTGCTGCTCCTGACGTGGTGCGCGAATGCAATTCAATAAAATTGTGGCCGAACCGTGCGCGGGCCATGCCTGGGGCCCGATCCCGCTGGTCCCCAGGCGGTTGCTTTTTACCCTTCAACGCTCAAGCCGCCGCCGGTCATGGCCGGAAGCATTGCCCGGCGGCTGGGGGCCCGGCGCGGCAGGTCGCCGTCCGCGGCGGTGTCGCTGACCCGATCATGCATTGCGGGGCGGCGCGGCGGCGGTTCATCCACAGTGTCCGTGGGCGCGGCCGCAGCTCGCTCGGCGGCCAATCTCTCAATGAGCATGGCCCATGTTTCGCGCTGGTGCTGCATGATTTTCAGGGCGTCATCCAATGGTTCAATTTGTTTTTGCACGTTGGCCGTAATCAGTTGCCGGTACAAGTACATGTACAAGGCGCGCAGTTGCGCACAAAGGTCCGGCGCCAGTTCCGGACGCAGGCCGTTGTTGAGTTCCATGACAATATTCTGGGCCTTGATCAGCAAGTTATGGCTGGCCTCTCGGTCGCGCTGTTCGATGGCCTGCCGGGCCTGCTGCGTGAAGCGGATGACTCCGTCCCAAAGCATCAATTGCAACTGTTCCGGAGTGGCGGTGAGAATCTGCATTTTTCGATATTCACTGGCGCCTGTCGCGGCCATAAAAAACCTACCTTGCGCAAGAAAACCGGATGAGTTCCACTTACTATCGGGCCAAATTCAACCGGCAATGAGCGATGAAAGCACAGCGGTCATCAACGACCGATAATTTCCGGCCCAATAATAACAGTAAACCCGCCCACGCTTGCCACGCCCCATTGGGGTTGATTTTGATCGAATGAGCGCCCACCATTGTTCTTTGACGTTACCCGCCAGGCGTGGATGTGCTGCTCGTACCGCCCGAACTTGAACTGCTGGAACTGCTCGCGGCCGCCCCGGCGGAAACCGTTGGCGGCTTGTAACTGTTGATCGCCGCCTGCTGGGACTGCAATTGCGACAGCGTCACCTCTAAGTTGGCGAAAGTCTGCATCAGGCTGTTTTTCTTGTCGGTAAGCATCTGCGTGAGAAATGTGGACTGCTGATTAAGTTCCTGCGTCTGAGAGGTAATGGCGTTGGTGGCCTGAAAGATCAGCCCCGTGCCGGAGTTAATAAACGTCTTCATCAAATTATTGAGCGTATCGCTCACGCCGTTATTTTTGGTGGTAAACAATGCCTGCACGCCCTGCGGGTTGGAATTCAGCACGTTGGTTAGCGTCCCGCTGTTAAGTGACAACGTTCCATCCTGGTTGATGGTAATTCCGATTGCGGACAGGTTGTTCAACGAACCGGTTCCTGAAAAGATCTGCCCGGCAAATTGCCCCAGCGTATCCTGAATTTGCTGCACAGATCCATTGCCGAACAATACTCCACTTTGCGACGGGTTGGCCGCATTGAACGCCGTGTCCTTGGCAATCGTTTGCACAATGCCGTTGTACGCCGCCACCAACGCCTGCACGGAAGTATTAACCTGCGAAGTATTTTGCGTCACGCTGATCGAAACCGGCCCCGGGCTGGCCGAAAGCAAGCTCACGGAAAGCCCGGGCACCACGCCCGTTATGGTGTTGGTGCTGGAAGTCAGTTGAATGTTCCCGCCCGTGGTGCTGTTGCCGTATTCCACCACCGCGTCCTGCCCCTGCACCAGACTGGTCATGTTCAGGCCCGCCGCCGAGCCATTAAAGATCAGACTTCCCGCGGCGCCGGAATTGGCGCTTACCAAGTTCAGGCGAAACGGCGTGCCGCCGGAGCCATCGTTAATAATGCCGGCGGTGGCGCCCACGTTGGCGGCGTTAATTTTAGTCACAATGCTTTGCAGGGTGTCGGTGGCCGTGATCGCCACGGTCTTCTCAAAACTGCCGTTGATCGTCGTGCCGGTCGCGGTTCCGGCCAGGTTCAGGCTCGCGGCCGTATTGCCGCCGTTTAGGTCCTGCACCTTCATTTTCAGTTGTCCGCCGCCGGTGTCAGTGAGCAAAATGCCATTCCCCTGGCTGTTAATAGTGGCGTGTACGGCAATATTGCTGTTGTTTATCTTGCTAATCACGCTGCCCAGCGTGGAGTCGGTCGCGGTGATGTCCACCGTAAACGATTTACCGGTGGAATCGGTAATCTGAAATTGGCCCGGTTGCACGCCGGTTCCGCCATTAAGCCCCGCCAGCGCCGTGTTGGTACTGATGTAGCGCAGGTGCAGGTCGCCGCTGCTTAAGGCGCTGGCACTTACGCTTTGCGCCAGCCCCAATTGCGTGGCCGTGGTATCCCCGCCCACATTCGCTACTGACAAATTCGCCGCGGAAGCCCCCGTGGTGTCGGTTAACACAATTCCCGTGCCGGCATTGTTAAGCCCGGCCGTCACGCCCGCATTCGCCGAGTTAATCGCGTTAAGCACATCTTGTACGGTGTTGGCGCCGGCCAGGTTGACCGTAGTGGTGGTGTTGGCGCGGTTGGTTATGGCAATTTGCCCCAGCGCCACTCCGCTGCCGCCGTTTAAGTCTGATATTAAGGAACTGTTCAAGCCGGCGTTCAGCCGCGTACCGGTTAGCACGCCGCTGGAACCAGTGCCCGTAAGGCCCAAATCCTGCGCCGCCAACGAGCCATTCAGTGCCGTAACCGTCGGCGAGCCGCCGCCGCTGTCCGTAAGCGTCAACCCGTGGCCATTGGCTGAAATTGCCGCGGTGATAACCTGCCGTCCGCCGACCACTCCAGCCGTGTTAATGGCCTTGATCACGTCGCCAAGCGTCTGGGCATTGTTTAGTGAAACATTAATGGCGCCTGCGGATGAATTGATTTGAAAATCGTTGAGCAACCCCACCGTGCGGACGCCGTTGCCGTCATTAAGCGTCGACAGACTGGTGGCGGCAGTGAGTTGATTAATATCGGTACCGGTGATCACGCCCCCCACGGCGGCGGTGGTTAAACCCAGGTTGGTGGCGGTGGTGTCGCTGCCTACGTTCGAAATGCTCAGCGTGCCGGTTCCGCCGGATTTGTCCGTAATCACCAGATGGTCGCCATTGATTGCCGCCTGCACATTCACGCCCGTGGCGGAGTTAATGGCCGTGACCACATCATTAATTGAAACCGCGTGGGACAAGTTAACCTGCGTGCTGGCGCCGCTGCCATCGGTGATGCGAATGGACCCGAGTTGTACGCCCGCGCCGCCATTAAGTTGTGAAAGGTTCAGTGCAGGGTTCAGCGTTCCCTTTCCATATTCAAACACCAGATTGCCCGTGGCGCCCAACGCCGTATTGCTGCTGGCGTATCCCTGGGAAACCAATTGGCTGCTGCTGGCAAGTTGGTCCACGGTAAAATTGTAGTTGCCCACGGGGGTGCCCACGCCGGCCGTGGCGGTCAGCACGTTTGAGTTGCTGGAGGTGGCATTGGTGGCGCCGAAAACAGCCCCGGTTTGAAAGCTGGTCGCCGTGACCTGCAGCGCCGTGAGCTGCGCGGCCAAATTCTGCAACGCGGTGTTTTGGGTTCCCAGGGTTTGCAGTTGGTTGGAAATGTTGGTAATCGGCGCCTGTTCAAGCTGTGTAAGCCCGGTGATCAACCGACCATAGTTGATGCCGGATATCGGCCCGATACTGGCGGTGACAGACATTCGTGTACCTCATAACTCCAGCCAGCCCGCCGCTTGCCGAGGCCTGGTCTTCGGTCTGTTATCGGCGTGCTGGAAAGCGTAACTTCAATGCCGGCCAGGCCAAAACCCACGGCCTCCGCAATGGCCCCAGGTGGCGCTGGCATCAGGAAAGGTTCGCCCCAGAGGAGGTGCTCCCCCTCCCCCACAAGCTTACGCCGACTTGGCAACGGCTGCCGCCTGGGCCGGAATGCGGAACAATGACGAGCAATTGCTGCACTTCACGTTCTTCCCACGGGCCGTATCCGGCACCACCAAAATACTGCGGCACTTTAAGTTCGGGCACATAATGCGGATCACCTTCGGCTGCACTGGGGCATTGACTTCGGGCATAGCAGGCTCCAATAAAAAAGGACTGTTCTGCCCAAACTATCGTCGTCCCGCCGCCGCAGGTTTAGATGTCGGCGGCGCGACGCCGTCGGAAAAGTAAAAAGTGATGCCTCTGCGGACTATGGCGCTACGTTCCCACATGGCCTCCCGGTCGGGCGCCGCCATGGGCCCCAGCCGCCGGCTTTCGCTGATGATCATGTCAACGGTCACCTCTGGCGCGGCGGCCCCGCGGTTGGCCATAAACGGTTCCCACCGGTCTTCAGCCCCGGCGGGCCGTTGATTTCGTTGGTTTCTGACAGCGTTCTCACCAGCCGATAATGCCCGGTGAGTATCCAGTCCTTCAAGGACGGACCCAGTCCCATGCCCACGAACCCGATCAGGAAAAGCCCCAGCCCGCCATACCATGCCACCGCCGCCCTGGTTAAAAAAAACGTCCGCATTGCCGCCACGGCGCAGCCCGCGAGAAGTGTGGCCACGGGCGCGGCAAAAACTCGGTCGTATTCCGGGATAATCCATTTTTTTGTCGCCAAACGGCCACGCAGACTCATTGGCGGCCTGCGATTAAAAACATAAAAATAGGTACGCGTTGCCGCCAGGACCAACGCGGCGAAAATAGCCACGGTACTTACCGTGCCCAGGAGGGACGGCGCGCTTCCTCGCCCGGCGTACGATAGAATGGTATACTCAATAAATCCAAAAAAGACTGCCCATAAGAAGGCCCATTGCAGGCCGATGCCCACCGGCATCTCGGAGCTTAACGCAAGGTACGGCCATCCCACCGTCGAGTTTGTCATGGCGGGCGCCGGCCGTCTCGGCAACAACGATTCCGCCGCCAGCCAACGTACATGCAGGCGCGCGATGATCGATGCACCGACAAAGGTAGCTGCGCCCACGCCAATGGAAAGCAGCGGCCAATGGAGCGCGGCGACGATGCCGACACATCCCAGCGCCAGCAGATAAACCTGGGAAAAGCGCCCGGCCTCAAGCAAGCGCGCCGCCATCATTGCGGTGTAGCCGGCAGCATAGGCCCCGGCGCCAATAAGCAGCGCCAGATCCAGCCGAAAAATGCCGGCGGCCAGAATGCACCCGCAGGCTAAAAAAATGGTGCAGTCCAATAGCGTCGGCGCCGCATTGCCAAACGGCAGTTTCAATTTCCCCGCCCATGGGGTCTCACGCAGCCAGGTGAAATAACCGGAACGTATGGACGGCATCCGCCAAGCCCGCCCTGCGCCCAGCGACACCATCAGCACCACCAGGGCCTCCACGGAAAATGCACCGCGCGAAGGCCGTGCAAAAGGGGTTTTGGCCGCGGGCAGGGCGGTGAGCACCAACGCATTGAGCGCAACTGGCCCAAGCCGAACCGCCAAGGCCGCAGCCAGAAAATAGTACGGAACCAGCGAAACCCGCGGGCGCAGGGTCATGGCTTTGCCTCCTTGAAGTAGGCTTCCAGATGGCCCAGCGTCTGCGGGCTGACCAGCCGTTGATAAACATCCTCAAGCGCCCCCGCCCCGGATGCCGTGCGCAGGGTTTCAAGCGTCCCGTCGGCGACAATGCGAGCCTCGCCCAGAATGATAATGCGCGTGGCCACCTGCTCGACCACATCGGGCACCGGAGACGAATACACGAGCGTGCGTGAACGGTTCTGGCCAAACCGTTGAAAAATTCGTTTTAATGCCAGGATTCCCGATGGGTCCAGGCCACCGGAGAACGGCTCGTCAAGCACCAGAATTGGCGCCTCTGAGGCCAGCATGCCGCAGAGCGCCAACTTTTTGCGTTGGCCGCTGGAACAGGATCCAATAGTCCCCTCCGCTGCGCGCTGCAGATCAAACACGTCCAGCAGACTGTCCATGCGGTCCAATAGATGCACGCTGTCAACGCCGTACAATTGCCCTACGGCCAGAATCCATTCACGCCCGGTGCGGCGCAGCGGCAGCCACGGTTCCGCTGTTAAATAAAAAACCTCCCGGCGTATGGCCAGTTCAATTTCAGCCGAGGCGCGGGTTTCGCTGGTTC
>JAJZCU010000137.1 GCA_021828935.1 Planctomycetota bacterium
AAGGGGATCGCGATGAATATTTCACCGGAAGAAGTGATTGTGATACTGGGCGCCGTGGGACAGGTGCTCACGTTTTTGAACCGAATCAGCAGCGCGGCGGGGAGCTCGTGGAACGCGGCGGACATTGCGGCGGTGCAAGGTGAAACCGCACGGCTGCATGCGCAGATTGCGCGCGATCTGCTGGCCGGCGCCACGCCGGCGCGGCAAATGGCAACCGGCAATTGAAGCGATCTGCGAAATGGCAACCTTCATTGCATCGACTTGCATTGTGAAGAAAAGGGACTTTTTGTGCCACAAGAACAGATTCGGCCGAACTGGACGCAGGTGGGCATGCTGCTGGTGACGGTGCTGGCCAGCGCCGCGGGCATTGTCTTTTCCGCCGCTTCGGTGGACTTGCAGAACAGCCGGGTGCGGCGGCAGACGCGTACTCTGGCCCGAAAGGTTTCCGCCACGCGGGCGGCGCAAGCGGTGCGACTGGCGGTGACGCTGGCGCTTTTGAAAAAAACGCAGGAGGCGCATGGCCAGCGGCTGTTGCAGCAGCGCACGGTGAATGCAGCCCTGGCCCGGCAATTGAAGCTGCTTGACGCGCGGCTGGCGGCGCTGCGGACGATTAAAAAAAGCAACCAGTAGGGGCGACAAAAATCGCCACAACGCCATAGCGCCGTGGACGAGCGCAGATTTCTTTGTCCCGCGTCGCCATGCACACCATCCATCCCACCGTTTAACTAAAAAACATGCGGTTCAATCATGTCCGGCCGCCCGCGTCATCATTCCCGCGTGAACCATATCTTTTGTTTACAGGTTTTCGGAGTATCATCATGCGCATCTTGGTTCAATTTCCCACGCGCCAGCGGCCATTGCAGTGCCGGCAGGCTTTGCAACGCTATCGGCAGTTCCAGTCGGGCCGTCATGATGTATTTTATCAGACAATTTTGGACGCCGACGATTCCGCCATGGCCGCCGCGCCGGTGCGGGCATGGCTGGCCACGCTGCCGGGCCGGGTCTTGGTGCGCCAGGGCCGGGGCAAAATCAGTGCGTGCAATGCCGGCGTGGCCGATTGCCCATTTGCGTTTGACGCCGCGGTACTGGCCAGCGACGACATGCTGCCGACGGCGCCGGGATGGGACGCCATCGTCGCCGAGGAAATGCAACGCCACTTTCCCGCCCTTGATGGCGCGGTGCATTTTGATGACGGCTACATCGGCGGTTCGCGGCTCATTACGCTGCCCGTGCTGGGGCGGCGTTTTTTGCAACGTTTCGGCGGCTTTTATCACGGCGCCTACCAGAGTCTCTGGGCGGATAATGAATTGACGGACGTGGCCCGGCTGCTGGGCAAAGTGGCGACCGTGCCGCGGATAATTATCCGCCATGAGCATTGCGGCAAAAAGCCCGACGCATTGTTTGCGAAAAATCAGACCTATTGGCATGAAGACAAAGCGGCGTACGAAGCACGGCGGAAGAATGGGTTCGATCTGCGGCGGCCGGAGTTGTCCATCTGCATCGCCGCGCTGGAATGCAGGCGGGGCTCGCTGGGGCTGTTGGTGGACGATGTGTACAGCCAGATTTTCGCGCTGCCGGATCACTGGCAGGTTGAGGCGCATGTATTGCTTGATAACAAGCAGACCAGCGTGGGCCGCAAACGCAACGATCTGCTGGCCCTGGCCCGCGGGCGGTACGTCTGCTTTATTGACGATGACGACGCGGTGGCGCCAACATATGTGGCCGATATTTTATCAGCGATCGCGGGCAACCCCGGGTGCGACTGCGTGGTGTTTCAGGGGGCCTATTCCATTAACGGCCGGCATGTGGGCCCGTTTGATTACGCCATTGGGCATGGCCGATATTTTCAGAAAGGCAACGTCTTTTATCGCACGCCCAACCACCTATGCCCGGTGCGGCTGGAACTGGCGCGGCAGGCGGGGTTTCCGGAAATTTCCCGCGGCGAAGACACGGCCTACGCCGGCCGCGTGCTGCCACTGTTAAAAAACGAAGCGGCGGTGCTGGACGGCGGGAATAAAAAGACGCTGTATTACTATCAATTTTCTCCGGAGAAGACCCAGACGCAGCGGTAATTGCAATGATCATGGATAGCTGGCAAGGCGCCCCAGATTGACGCACGTCACAGCGATGAAACCGCGGATGACGCGGATACGGCGGCGGGATGATGGCGGGGGAGCGATGTGGAAATTTGCGTGGTGTATATTGCCGTGGCCACGCCCAACGCCGTCAGGAGAATGGCGCCAGCCAGGAAACTCCAAAACAGCCGGCCGGGCCAGCGGCGGGGCAGGAGCGTTAAAATCACAAAAATTGTCGCAAGGGTTAACAGGCCATAGGCCGCAGCGCCGGCGAATAATGGCGTGGGTGTCGGCGGATTGTAGCGACGGGCAAGCTTAAGCCACATTATGGCTTGCTGCTCATATGCGGCCATCATACCACCGGCGGCCGCCGCGCAGCCGAAGCGGATAATGGTCAACAATTTCAGCCGTTTTTTAGTCATGGGGAACCTTTTTCTTCCAGTGCAGCAGCACGGTATGCGGCTTTTCATACACTCCGATGATCGTCCGGCGTCGGGAGCCGATCTGGCACCGGATAGTAAATTGGCTGGGGCGCTCGCGGCTGGCGCGGCCCGGCCAGACGCGGATCATTTCGCCGGGCTTGGCGATGAGGGGAATAGTTCTGAAATTGTAGGTGGCGGACGAGTGCGCGTATGGCCAAATGGGTTCGATGTATAAAGAGTTGGAGCCCGGCGTCACGAGCTTCAGGCGTGGCGGCTGGTTGCCATGCATGATGAACTTAACCCCTGTGGAATAGGGGCCGCCATTATGCACAACGGCGATCACGACCAATCTCTTCCTTTTAAAGCCTTTCGCTATCCGCCAATGGGCAAACACCACGGCGAATATAGGGTCTCCGATGTTTGGCGCTGTTCTGCGGTCGGAGGAAAGAAGCTTCCAATCCGGAAGTTTTCGGGCGACTTTTACTTTATACACCGGCTCGGAAACCCCGCCGTGCAGCCACAAGCAACGGAAAATCGGACGGTTCGGATTGGGAGAATAATGCATCCACTGCTTCATCAGACAGGCGTGTCGCGCCACGCTTTTATCGGCGTGTCTTTTTCCCCATAGATTCCACCCAGTGAAAAAAATAACCACCGCCAGCATCATGGCAATGATGTACGCGATGGCGCGAGCCGGCGGCGTGGTGTTGATATCTTCAAGAAATACTTCTAGATTGCGTTTCATCGTGGACATTCCAACTTGGGCGCCGACACGGCGCAAGCGGATGCGGGGGCTTGGCGCGAGCGGCCGGATATTACTTAATATTCAAATCTTATTGCTCCAATGGCTGCACGAACACCTGCAGGCCCACGACCCGAGCCACGCGGATGCGCGTGCCGGGCATGATGATCGCGGAGTCGCTCACGCAGTTCACGCGCTGGCCTTCAATTTCGCATGCGCCCGACGGGCGCAGCGGGGTCTGGGCGATTCCTTCTTTGCCAGTTAATGCGGCCAGCGCCGCGGCCTGGCCTTCAAAGCCGCTGACGGCCGTACCCACCTGGCCCCTGACGATCACCCGTTTGCCGATCGGGCTGTAGGGATAGATTCGCACGCCAAAGTAGAGCGCGGTGGGCAGCACAAAAAGAATCACCAGGGCGGCGGCCAGGCCCGCGGCTGCGCTGATGGCAAAGCAGAGCGCGGCGCTGATAAACATCAGCACGCCGGCGATGATTACCATCAGGCCGTGCGCGGGCACAAACAGTTCCGACCATAGGCACAGGATCGCGCCCACGAACAGACCCAACGGCAATATGAATGGCTGCATAGAACGCCACCCGTGGTATTAAGTTAACAGTTCCGGGGTTTCCGCGGGGTCCAATGGCGGGCTGTACGGCTTGACCATGGCCTGCCCGCCGCGCACCTCCAGCACCTGCACCATTGAACCCTGGCGAACATATTGGCCATTGGATATAACGTTGACCAGGTGCTGGTCAAATTTCGCGCGGCCGGAGGGGCGCAAATCGGACACGGCAACGCCAATGGCGCCGGGGAAGACGGATTCCATGGCATTTTCATTGAAGGCGTTGCGGGGCTGGGTTTGGGCGGGCACGGGAATTGGGGGCGCCACCGCGATGTGCCGCAGGCCCGGCGTCATGGGAATAAAGCGCGCCATGATTAATAAGACAACCACGGCCGAGGCGGTTCCGAACACCACCACGCTCATGCCGGTTTGCAGGGCGGAAACGGTCTGGGGCATGGCGGAGATGATGGATTGGCCGGGAACAACGGGCACAAAGCTGGCCACGATTCCAGCGGCGATTAATAGGAATCCGGGAATGGCCAGAATCCCGATGCCGCCATAAAAAATAAAGTCGGTGACAACAATGCCCAGCCCCAGAACAATGACCAGAATTTCCCACCAGCGCGCCAGGCCGGTCAGGTAAGGGGCGCCCACCAGCAGGCCCAGGCAAACCAAGGCGATCAGCCCCGGAACCACTAGGCCGGGATGCGAAAATTCCAGGTATCCGCAGACAATCATGACCAAAAACAGCCCGAAGCGCACATCGGCGCCGGCCACCCAGTTGGTGAGGCGCTCGGCCCAGTTTAAGCGAAGTATCGGCACGCGGCTGCCGACGATATTAAGCACCGCCCGCAGTTGTTCGGGGCTGCCTGCCCGGTAGCTGGCCAGATGGTAGCGCAGGGCCTTGCGGGTGTTCAAGGTGAGCAACTGCCGGTTATTTTTTATTTCGGTAATAAAGCTCCAGGGATGGGTTGTGCCGCCGCCGGGGCGGGGCGCGGCAAGGGCGACGAGCCTGGCCCGCCGGGCGGGGGTGACGAATCGCACCTGCCGGGTCAGGCGGTTGCGGACTTCCTCAATGCGCAAAGGGCGGAGCACCATGCCGTCAAGCAGCAGCGGGTTGTAATGGTTTTTGCCCGCTGAGTTGTTGAATTGCGCCAGCACCGGCGAGCCGGACGGGCCGGCGCCGTGGGCGTTGGCAATGCCAATGGCGCCGCAGTCTCCAATGGCCGCGTGGGGCGCCATGACAATGTAACGGCAGGCCACCGCAATTAAAGCGGCGGCGGCGTAGGCTCTGGTATCAACATATGCCACCACCGGCACGCCCACGCCTTTGGTAAACTTGCTAATTTTTATCGCGGATGAAAGCAGGCCGCCGTACGCGTTAATTTTGTAAATAATCAGACTGGCGCCCATGTTTTCCGCTTCGGCCACGCGACGTTTGACGCTGGAATAGGTCACGTCGTTAATTTCGCCATGAATGGTAATGATGACGGCCTTGGAAATCGGGCGGCTGAACAGCGGCTTTACCGGGGCCGCCGCGGTGCGGGGGCAAATTCCGCCCATCGTCAAAAGGACGACGGCGACAACGGCCACCAAACAGCGCCACGACAAAAGCGACCGGCGCACCGGCGCCACGGCGGGCGCGTCGTGGTGTGATGGCCGAGATAAAAACAGTAGCGAGTGGGTCATGCAATTGTTTTCCGTATGGTTATGTTACACGCCCGGCGGCAAATTTGGTACGGCGGCAAATTTGGGCGTCTGGCTGCAAGGACGCGCGGTTGCCGGCAGCGGGCGGTTTTCGAGGCTCCGCAACCCGCCCCAATTTAGCCGGGCCGGAATTCTCAAGTATCTGGAAACAGGCGCCAGGCAAACGGCGCCGAACATGGAAAGGATTTGCAATGAAGCATTGTTTGTTATTGCCCCCCCCCCGTGAACTGCGTTTTACACAGGGGTTCTGGAAAATACCGTCGGACGGAGTGATCTCGCTGCCCGCCGCTTCATGGTGCAATCTTGCCACCGCTCAGAGTCTGCGAGAGCACGTATCGGCAGCGGTGCGCGGCCCCCATTGGCAAATTGTGCGGGCCAACGCGATGTTAGACCGGGGTCCGGAAATACGCGTGGAACCCGATGCTTCGCTGAGCAACCCGCAGGCCTACCGGCTGAAGATCAGCGCCACGGGCGTACAAATTTTCGCGTCCGCCGGGGCCGGAATGTTTTACGGCGTGCAGACCCTCCTGCAATTGTTGCGGCAGTATCATGATCGGCTGCCATGCATGGAAGTGCATGACTGGCCGGACTTCCCGCGCCGCGCGTTTTACCATGATGTTTCGCGCGGCAAAGTGCCGCGGTTGGAAACGGTGCTGGCGTTGGTGGACGACCTGGCGGCGCTGAAGATCAATGAATTCCAGCTCTACGTGGAAAACGTCTTTGCCTTCCGCCGGCATCCGGGAATGT
>JAJZCU010000138.1 GCA_021828935.1 Planctomycetota bacterium
CGTCAAACCAGAGACGGCGAAAAACAACGGGAAAAACAGCTTGGCAAATACAACCGTCTGGTGCAGCAGGCCACTGATGACTCCGTGCCGATTCTCAACGCCAACCGTTTTCTGGCGCTCATCGGCTTTCACAACGTGACCATGGTGCAGCAATAAGGATGGCAATGATCAGCGAAATGCTGCCCTTTCACCAGCATCCTGCAAACGCAGCGCCTGCTCCTGGCCTGAGGCTATAGGCCAGCCATCAGTAATGGGTTGTCGCAAGTCGCAAGTCGCAAAATCTCTGGCGGCCATCTTGGCCGCCAGATCGTGCTATTGCATGGGTAGGCACGTCGCCCTATCCGCGCCTTCCGCGTTATCCGCGGTTTCGTCGTGATGCGTGTTGCAGTTTGATAAAGCGCAGCGGGGCCGCAGCCGAAAATGCAGCGGTCAATGATCCCCGCGGATTGCGCCCAAGACGCCCCGTGCGACGGACAATGTTCCAATATTTAATACGCCCCAAATCGGCTGGCGGCGTGCGGAAAATTCGCCCGCACGGCGGCACATTTGCGCACAGGTCGCCCCGCAGCGTTGCGGAATTCCGCCGACGCCACGCGCCCGTCGCGGCCCAATGGGCCGGCGCGAGCGGGTAACAGGGATGGTCGGGGGGTTTGGAATTTTTGATAACGCGCGAGATATTGTCCACATTAGTTTTCGCCGCCGGCCGCCGCCGCGTGATCGGTTGCAGCGCCCACCGCACGCCTGCCGGCCGCCGTCATCCACGAACGCGTTCATCGCGCATAAATTCCATGTGATCCCCACGCCCCCGTTATCTGTAAAAATTAATTGGCCGCCGCGGAGCGCTGTTTCTTCACTTCGCCACGGGCGCGCTTTTGGTCGAGGCGGCGCGTGACGCTGCCCTTGGTTGGCCGGGATTTGCGGCGAATTTTTGGTTCAACCAGCGCGGTTGCAATGATGCCGCCGAGGCGCTTGAGGCATTCCTGCCGGTTGGATTCCTGCGTGCGGCCGCTGTCGGAAATAATGAGGATGTCCCCATCGGCGGTGATGCGGTTGGCGACAGCTTCGCGGAGGCGGACGCGGGCTTTTTCCGCCAGACCGTGCAGGGCCTCGGGGCGGATGCGCAGCTCCGTTTTGGAGTTTACCTTGTTCACGTTTTGGCCGCCGGGCCCGCGTGAACGTGAGAACCCGAAGCGCAGTTCAGACCGATCGGTCCAAATGCCTGGCGCCAATTCAATGCCCGGTACTGTGGAAGAAGTGACCATATGCACCATTATAGGCCCGGTGGCCACTCCATACAAAAGTGTCTTGCGAAAGTGTCTCGCATGGGTCGGTCGCCGCCATGCAGCGGCGAGGTCCTTGCAATGTGAGGGGGCGCGCCTGGGTTAAGGTTCGCAAGCGCGATCCAGGCTGGCCAAGCCGTGGCGTTTCATCACACGCCTGCTGGTTCCGGTACTTCCGCGGTCTGGACGGCGGCGGCCGGTTCCGGTTCTGGTTCCGTGGCGGCGGCGCGTGGCGGCTTGCTGTTGCCGGCGCCCGGCACAATGGGCGCCCCTTCCTTGAGACGGGTGGCCTTGCCAGTGCGGTCGCGCAGGTAGTAGAGCTTGGCGCGACGGACGCGGCTCTTGCGTTTGACCTCAAGCTTTTCAATTTTTGGCGAATGCAGCGGGAAAATACGTTCCACGCCTTCATTATTAACAATTCTCCGCACGGTGAAGGTGCTGTTGATGCCTTCGCCCTTCCGGGAAATAATTGTGCCTGAAAAAATCTGGATGCGTTCTTTTTCGCCTTCCACAATTCGGCAATGCACGTCCACCAAATCGCCGATGTCGAATTGGGGTGCGTTGGCCTTCAAATGCTTTTGTTCCACGTCGCGAATGAGCGTGTTTTTCATGGTGTTAATCTCCGTTTCACCGCCGGTTTGGCGGGGTCCTAATGCCGCGTGCTTAATCATTCGCGCAAAGGCTCACCGCTTTTCCAACCAAAGTAGCCACGCATTATACCACGTCCGCACGCGGAACACAAAGCCTGCCACCGGGCGAAATTTTGGCGTCCTTGCATTCACGCCCCGTTCACGTCCCGTTTCGGCAGCCAGCAGAGTGCCGCTGGCCCCCGAGTGAGCTGGTCGTATACTGCGGGCGGCGCCCGCTGACACGTTCTTTTCCCCGGGACGCTCAGCGCCCAGAGGCTAAGAAAAAACGCTGAGACGCAGAGAGCGCCGAGAACCAACGGAGGACGGTCAAGGGGCGCCAGACGGATGGTAAGGAGCCTGGTGCCAGGGCCATGTTCCGCGGTCGAAACGGCGACGAAAGCCCGGGAAAACCATTTTCATTTCGCTCCTGTCCGCCTGAGCTCGCTGTTTCCCGGGCGTACATAATAATGAAACAAAAACAATCGCCCCAAAACCCCACTCGCGTTTCCCCCGTGGGCTCAGCGCTCTCCGCGCCTCAGCGGTTTATTTTTGACCCTCCACCGGCGGCGGGCATCCAGCAAATCGTGCTGCCGGGCGCTGGCGGCAAATAATTCTGCCGAGACTCAACGGTCGGGCCGAGAAACAGCGAGCCCGTCAATTGTGTCACTGCTGCGGCGCGCGGCACGGGTTAGTGGATGACGTCCGGCCGGCGTTGCGCTGTGACTTGCCGGGCCTGCGCTTCACGCCAGCGGGCGATCGCGGCATGGTCGCCAGAGAGCAGAATTTCCGGAACGGCCAGTCCGCCATATTCCCGCGGACGCGTGTAATGCGGATATTCCAGCCCATGAAACCCTGTGGCGACCGGCGAAAACGATTCATCGCGCGTGCTTTCGGCGTGCCCCAACACCCCCGGCAACAGCCGAACCACGGCATCCATCAATACCATCGCGGGCAATTCCCCACCAGAGAGAACGTAATCGCCAATGCTGATTTCATCGGGCCCCAGTAAATCACTGATGCGTTGATCGAACCCTTCGTAGTGGCCGCAGATCAGCAGCAGCCTGGGCAGCAGCGCAAGTTCATGCGCAACGGCTTGGGAAAATTTGCGGCCGCGTGGGCATAACAAAATCCGTCGGGGTGACGCGGCATCTTGCGCTTCAACTGCGTGAACCGCATCAACCACCGGCTGGCACATGAGCACCATGCCCGCCCCGCCGCCGAAGGGCCGGTCGTCCACCTTTCTGTGTGCGTCGTGCGTATACTCGCGGAGTTGATGAAAATGATAAGAAACGAGGCCTTTTTCGGCGGCCCGGCCGGGAATACTGGTGGCCAGCACGGGCGCGAAAATTTCGGGGAACAGGGTTATGACATCAATGCGCACGAAACGTCCGGCCACGCGCCCCGGCTTGAAAACGCATTGGCTTAGAAGAATTTTTTTTGATAGCGGCCCGGCGGCGCACGCTCGCCGCGCTCACGCGCCGGCCGGAGATTCGCCCGATTCGCCTTGACCGGGCGATTCTGATGCGGGCTGCTGCGGCGGCGGCGCGGCATCAGTTGCCGCAGGCGCTTCAGGCTGCGGGGCCGGGGCGGCAGGCGCAGCTGGCGCGGCCACCTTGGCTTCTGGCCGCGCGGCAGGGGTAAACGACGTTGCCGGGGCCGGACGGCGCGGTTGCTGGGCGGGCAATTCAGAGGCATCGGTGGCGTGTTTGAGCAGCTGCGCCACCGTGGGGCTGGGCTGGGCGCCAACCTTCAGCCAGTGCTCCACGCGTTCCTTGCGGACCACCACGGCGCGCTGGGCATCGCGTTCCAGCGGGTCATAAAAACCCAGTTCTTCCAGCACCTTGCCATCCCGAGGGGAGCGGCTGTCGACGGCGTTAATACGCCAAAAAGGATGATTTTTGCGGCCGAAACGCTTGAGTCTGATCTTTACTGCCACCGTGTAGTCCTCTTTTTGGTAAAACATTTTCCGCCTGCGGGAGCACCCTGTCGCGTGACAGCGCCCCGTGATGCACCCGCACCATTCCGGCAAATCCATCATCGAAACACTGTATCGAAAATGCGGCAAACATGCAAACGTCAGCGGGCGAGGCGCCATTTTGAACCGCCAGCGGAGCGCTGGGCTGCGCTCGTGAAAACCACTGGATATCGGGCCATGGTTCGCTTGGCGCGCCACGATCCAGCGCCCCGCGCCCGTAAATTTGGTAGGATGCAGGGCCGAATGCCAATGCAACGCCGCGGCTTTGCTACATAAGGATGCATGATTGGGCACAAGAACTGGCTATCATACCGACACTGTTGTCGGACCCGTGGGCCCGCCCGCGAACGGCAGAACCAAGCTCAGACCGGCCACCGCCGGCGCGCCCGTCGAATATTTTCGCGCCAAATACGGCACGATCTTTCTTGGTGATTCACTGAACGTTCTGGACCGGCACGTCACGCCGGCGTCCGTCGACCTGATTATGACCAGTCCGCCGTTTGGACTTGTTCGCAAGAAAGATTACGGAAACGTGGACTCCGGGAAGTATCTGGAGTGGTTTCGCCCATTCGCCGCTGTGTTCAAGCGCGTGCTGAAGGACACCGGGTCGCTGGTGATTGATATTGGCGGCGCATGGATGGCCGGCCAGCCGACGCGCAGCCTTTACCATTACGAATTACTTATTATGCTGTGCCGGGAATTTGGATTTCATCTGGCCCAGGATTTTTTCTGGTGGAGCCCGTCAAAACTCCCCGCGCCCGCGGAATGGGTGAACATCCGCCGCATCCGCGTGAAGGATGCGGTCAACTGCATCTGGTGGCTCTCGCCCACGCCGTGGCCCAAGGCCAGCAACCGTCGCGTCCTGGCCCCCTACAGCGTCGCCATGAAGGGCCTGTTAAAAAATGGGTACAAGCCCATGCTTCGGCCCAGCGGCCACGACATCAGCGAACACTTCGCCATTGACAACGGCGCCGCCATCCCGCCCAACCTGCTGGCCATTCCTAATACGGAAAGCAATTCTTACTATCTGCGTTATTGCAAAGAACACAACTTATCGCCACACCCCGCACGGTTTCCCGCCGCGCTTCCTGAATACTTTATCCGCATGCTCACCGACAAGGGCGACCTAATCATGGACCCCTTCGGCGGCAGTTGCGTCACCGGGGAAGTTGCCGAGCGGCTGCAACGTAACTGGCTGTGTAGTGAGCTCTTGGAAGATTATGTCATGGGCGCCGTGGGCCGCTTTGCGCGGCCACTGCCGTCGAACCCGCAGGAGTCGCTTTTTCCTGATAGCGCCGTTTCCGGCGATACGGCATACAAACTGTACCACCCGGCCGCGCTTTGGTCCAAGGCCGAAGGCGATCCGCTGGCGCCGGACGGTGGCAGGAAGCGCCCCGGGGCCGGCGCGCGTGCAGAACACGGCCCTCGCGGAGACCGTTGAGTATGCCCGCGGTTACGCTCATCGAATCCATCAATGCAATACGCGAGGCGATTCATGAATCGGGGTATTCAGCCGCCCTCGCGGAACCGATGCGAGGCCACCCGCGCCGGTTCGTATGCACAGGACCCGGCAGCGCCAGCATTGCATTGTGGGTGTACGCCTGGACGCTTACGTCCGGCGGTCGCCCCAGCCTGCGTGACGAATACCGCATTCAGATGACAGCGGTACGGTCGCCACTGGCGATGAATCCAAACGGCCTGACGGTGTTAATTGGCTATGAACCAGGCCTGCGTCTTTTTGCCGGTTTTGATATTATCAAACATCAAACCTTCACCCCCGGCTCACCCTCCGTCCAGATTAATATCCGCACCGTGCGAGACGCTCTGCA
This sequence comes from Planctomycetota bacterium, assembly GCA_021828935.1. Taxonomy (GTDB): domain Bacteria; phylum Planctomycetota; class Phycisphaerae; order WQYP01; family WQYP01; genus JAJZCU01. The sequence goes on from JAJZCU010000138.1 coordinate 5,714, forward strand.
ATACGGCCTGTCGTTTGAACGCAAGAGCAACGACGAAATTGCGGTGGGAATCCGCCCAGACCAATTTATAGCTTACGCTTTAAATGCGAAAGAAATCCACTGCTACGGTCGGCGGCCTAAAACATTCGACTTGCTCGCCCGCGCCACCACGCTGACCACGTCGGCCCCGGAGGTGGAAATCCTGCCGGAACCACGCAGACGAGTCGTCCAGGAGATCAGCCGGCTCTCGCGCGACGCAAATTTTCGCCGACAAGTACTCCATGCATATGGCAACCGTTGTGCCGTGACCAGGATGCAGCTTCGCCTTGTTGATTCAGCCCACATCGTGCCGGTGGGCGTACCCGGAAGCACTGACGAAACCACCAACGGCCTGGCGTTGTCGCCAACATATCATCGCGCGTACGACCAAGGGTTGATTTTCCTCAATGAACATTACATGATGTGCATTAACCCCGTGAAGGCGGCGCAGTTGCAATTGTTGGATCTGGCCGGCGGCCTTGACGGCTTCCTGGCCCCGCTGGGCAAAAT
>JAJZCU010000139.1 GCA_021828935.1 Planctomycetota bacterium
GCCGCCACGGTACGAATTGGGCGCTTGTGACCGGCCAATTCTTATGAAATAAGATTTGGCCGGCGACATTGCGTATGCGTAAAAGTGCGCTCAGCCGATCCGAGCCCAAGTCGCTGACGGCCATGTGCAGCCGCGGCGTGGCGCCCGCGCGGATGATATTCCCAGGTGCAGTAGTGGAAATGCTTACGCGCGGCAACTGAAAAATGGTTACATCGTCAAACCACGCCGCCCCGTGAATGTCCTGCCGATACAGCGCAAACTTGCCCAATCGCTTGCGCTTCAGATGATTCGGTTGGTACAAGCCCAACTGCAAAACCAGCGACCGGGCCGCCGGTACGCCGCGGATAAACATGTGCAGCACATGCCATGTGGACTTGCCATTGCGGCTGGCCCAGCGCTGCGAATTCACCCGAGTGTTCAGCAGCAGTCGGTTATGGGCGTCGGCCATCCAGCCGGACATCTGCGCGCGGGCGTGCTTCAGGGCGGATGTCTTCACAAAGGCAATGATAAAATAATCGGCGCTGGCATCAATGGGCAGCTTGCCGGGGGCAAACCGGAAGGCCACGTTTCCGCCGTTCATGGTGAGCTTAAAACTGTGCCGGGGGGAGCGAAAATAACGGGTGGAAAAGCGGCCGGTGTTGTAGGCGGGATAGCCGGGGCCGGACACCTGCCGCCAGTACATGGGGCGGGAGTTATAGTTGCCCAGCGCGCGTTCTTCAAAGTTGAAAATTTTAATGATGCGTGAACCAGCGGCCAGGGGCGTACCGGTGGTGAGGGCGGCCGGGCGCGCCGGGAGCCGACTATGCGCTGTCGGCGGTGGCGCCTCCGTTCCGCTGGTGGGGGAGACCGCGGCGGCAGTGCATGCAACGCCGGCCAGCATGGCAGCGGCAAAGCACGCTGCGCGCAAAAGCAATGTTCGGCCGCTGGTGCGGCGGCCGATGCGCCGTGCGGACGGCATGCCTGAAAATGCGTTAATGCTGGCACTGGTATCGTACACAACGGATTTATCGGACAAACGGGGCTGGGCTGGCGAATAACGGCCTGCATTTCCGCCCCAGTGCCGCCTGCCGCCACAACCTTATCCGCGGGCAGCTCGATTAAATGAACCCGCTCTTCCGATTACCCGTGCCTGCCTCTATAGTTTCTCTTTCGCGGCGCGGGATGGCGGTCTTATTTGACCGGTCCGAACGGCCCTCACCCAGTTTATTGGAGCTCAATCTCATGCGGTTTATTGTTCAGGACGCTCAGGGCGATCAAGTGACATTGCAAATTCCTCATACCAATTACCGCAACACGTTTCGCTTGGCCGCATCGGGCGTTGCGCTGCAGCCGGGGGCGGCGCTGCGCGGAACCATTCTGGCCACGGCACGCAAGGTGGAGGCGGTCAGCGATGGGGGGAATTATGTGGAACCTTTGTTCGGCAGGCCGCGGCGGATGCAGGGCGAAATCATCGCGGCAGATGCGGCAAAGAACGAACTTTCCGTGGAAGTTGGATACCCGGTGACGGTGCGTTTGCCGGACACGCAGAAGGTGGCGGAATTTGCGGTGGGGGGCCGCGTGGGCTGGGACAACGCGGAGCTGCCCACATTTGAAATGCGGCGGTGAGGCCGGGGGCTACAATCACCGAGGTTGCCGTTGCCCGACCTTTAGACGTTGGGGTTAGTGGCCCACGAGAGGTACGACCATGCCAGAAAATTCGATTCCACCCACACGTCCAACGATTGTGTCGCCGGACACCCACCGAGTGCGGCGAATTCCGCCGGGGCAAAGCGAAACGCGCAAGTGGCCGGTGCTGCACTATGGCAGCGTGCCGCATGTGGATACCAGTGCGTGGACGTTGCGCATGTTTGGGTTGGTGAAGCAGGAAAAGCAGTTTACTTTTCAGCAGTTTTCAGCGCTACCGTCTGTGAACGTGCAATGCGACATCCATTGCGTGACCCGCTGGAGTCGGCTGAACAACACGTTCAGTGGCCCTTCCACGCGCACGGTGGCGGCGCGGGTGGACATCCTGCCTGCGGCCAAATTTGTGCTGCTGCATTGTGAACAGGGATTTACGACGAATTTACCCCTGGACGCATTTTTGTCAGAAGATGCGTTGTTCGCGTTGTATCACGACAATGCGCCGCTTACGCCAGAGCATGGCTATCCCGTACGGTTGGTTGTGCCGCGGCTGTATTTTTGGAAGTCCGCGAAGTGGGTGCGGGGCGTGGAATTTTTGGCGGAAGATATTCCCGGATTTTGGGAACAAAACGGCTACCACATGCATGGCGACCCGTGGGATGAAGAGCGTTTCAGCTTTTGAAGCTGGCATTGGTCTTCCGCGTTGACGGTTAAGCCGGGCCCGTGGCAATAACAAACATCAGTCCCGCGCCGTGCGGCGAGCGCGCTGGCGGAGCGCCAGTGCGCACAGGCCCATTGGCAGCAGCAGCCAGGTGCGTGGCTCTGGTACGCTGCTTGGAGGCACGCTGCCGGCGGCGTACGGGCCGACCACAGGATTGAATGATAATGCGGTGGAAGAGGAGAACAGCCCGGACACTGAAAACGGCACGCCGCGCATGTTTGACAGGGGGGCGTAAGACGGGGCGTCGGTCTGCACCACCAGATCCGCCAGAGGCTCCGGCTGATTCGTATTAGCTTGGGCATAATTAAATGTAAGTGTGCTGCCGTCGTTGGAGCGCGTGACGGAAACCGGGGAGACAAGCGCCTGACCAGATGCGCCGGACAGGGCGAAAACATTTGTTTGCCATATTTTTACTTCGGTGTTGGTGGAATTATTAATCGGCGGCAGCGTAAAGGTGGAGGCAAAACCGCCGACGGTCACAGCGCCGGAAAGATTAGGGTTATTGGCCCCCTGGGCAGTCGCGGAGAGTTGATAAACAAAGGCCACACTGTCCGCGGACGGATCATGCGTGTAAACGGATTGTTGCAACGTTGCCGTTTGCGAGGCGCCGCTGCCGGGAGACAAGTAGGTCTGCTGCAAATACGGGTCTTGGGACGTTAGTTCGGCCAGCGAGGCCAGCGGGACGGCAACAGTCTGTCCGGGCATTACGGTGATTGCCCGCCCGGTTTTGACTCCTGCCGTGATGGTTGCCAAAAGAGCCGCCAACAGAATGCCGCAGGGCTTAGAACGCTTGTGCATAATTTCGTCTCCAAATCCGCTATCTGTTTATCGCAGTTTTCGTCGTCTGGTGTCAATAAATTTTGGAATATGCGGGCACCCATGTATGAATACGGCAATGAGTCAATTAAAGGTGCGGGTTAGGTTCAGTGCATGGTTGATCGAACCGCGGTTTACGAAAACGAACGTGATGTATTTTCGGACTGCGACTCAATGTCGCTGGGAGCAGGGCTAGCTGGCGCATTAGCGGGCGTACTTCGTATTGCCATGAATTGTTGACGTATCGCGTCATTTTGGCGTATAATTCATCTGCGATATCCATTGGGCAAAGGCCAGTTTATGACAGATGAACAACAACGACGTTTCGACTTCCTCCGGGCGGGACCGTGTGTTCCGGGCGAGTATGTTCGGGATTATTATGGTCTGAAATGGCCGCTGGCCGGGGAACCGGCAAAGCTTTTCAATCACTTTGTCGGCACATTGCCCAGACGTTGGCCTGAGGCATGCCCCGCGGGAGAAATCTCGCGATTTGAATTGGAAGATTTTATGGCCAGCTACCAGATGGTCACGAAAAAGTGGATGGCGGCGAGCTTCGGCATGACGCCTGGGTCATTGGACGCGCTGTTGGACAAACTTGACGTTCTGGGTATGCAACGATCTCGGTATGATCTGGGCGAATTTGTGGCCGAGGTATTTTCCGATGATCTACCGGGCAAACTGCCGGAATTACGTTTCCGTTTGTTCGGAAGTTATGGCGCATATTGTAAGCGCATCCACGAGGAATTGCGGAAGGCGCACATTGATGTCCAGCCATTGTTCTGCGCCACCTCGGAAAAAATGGGGGATGACCCGCTTCTTTACGCGCGCCACTTCGACTGCGTCACTCTGGAACCCTTGAGTACTAAACACTCGGCGTGGCTGGACTTCGGCAAGCCCATGACGCTTCCGACTGACCGGTGCTCGAAACTATTTTACTTTAATAATCGGAGTTGTCTGGCGCCGTACGCGGCTGGCTCGGAGCCCGATCACCCGGAGCTTTACACAGCGCTGGGGGAGAAAATGCAGAGTGCGTAATGTACGATCAATCTCTACAGGGATGGATAACTTTTTGCGGCGCGTGCGGCGCCATGGCGCGGCCGCCGCGACAGCTTTCCCCGATGGACTCCAAGCAGCGGACACTCGCCGGTCGTCCGCGGAAACGCTCCATGCCTGGTATACCCGGCTCGTAAACAAATATTGCGACGGAAGGCCACGGCGTGCGGAGATAGAGGCTAATATCGCCATGTTCGCGGAACTTCGTTGGAATCAGGGGCAGCTTGTTTATGCCAGCGTTTCCACGCTCGTGACGCAAGCCACTCTTGATGAGTTCTATCGGACCGGTCAACCCAAGGCGACTTATTTGCGGCTTGATTTGAATTATGAAACTCTTGGATTGGCGTTTGCCCACTGTCTGCCCCACATACACGTCGGGGACGACGATGCGCCGCGCGTGGCGCTCGGCGGCGGGCCTGATGGTAACGTGATCGTGGATTATCTGGAATTCCTGTATCTGAATTACGCCCATCAAAAGTGGGCTGCCTGGGCGAGGCGGATATGGATGAAGGCCAATGCGTCCGACGCCGCTGGGGCAGGCAAAACCTTCGACTCCCTGCAGGCCGCATTTAACGAAAATCAAATTGGCTTGCTCCGCGACCAGCGTGACCAAATTGTCCGTTTAAAGAAGGCCTTGCGGTCCGAAAAAAACAGAATCTTCCCATGCCGCGTTCATTGGGCTGATCGTGAACTGTTGGAATATCCGTGACCTATACGCTTAACGCGGCGCGTGCTTATTTGACAGAACGGCAATCGCGTTCTACACTTCCATCTGACAATTGAATACGGCTCTTATCAAGAGTGCCTGAGGGACGGGCCCGTTGAAGGCACAGCAACCCATTGGCGTGCGCGCTTTTTTGCCACGCTGAAAACGGTGCTAATTCCCTCCCGCTTGCCTCTGGACCTCTTCCGGCCGCAATCCTGGGGATAGATAAGCTGTGAAAAGCGCTGCCTCTTGCGCCGTTCCGCGCGGCGAGAATGCCTAAAAACCAACGGCAGGCTTTTTTTGACGGCCTTATCAGGGAATTTGCCCACGCCATGTCGGCGGTGGTTGTAAATTGTCTGATAAGGCCGTTGGCGTTTTTGCGTTGCCAATGAAGCCGCCACCGTGTGCGACCCAAATTGGCGAGCCTGTTGTGCTGGAGATGCGTGATGTCTTACGTGGTCGGCTTGAAGTGCCGGGAATGTGGAAAAAAGTATCCGCAAAAGGGCGTGCATGTTTGTGAACTGTGCTTTGGCCCGCTGGAAGTCGAATACGATTACCAACGCATGAAAGGCCGCGTGACGCGGGCATCCATCGCCGCGGGCCCGCACAGCCTATGGCGGTATCGCGATCTTTTGCCCATTGACGGGGCGCCCAAGGCGGGGCTGAATTCAGGCTTCACGCCGTTAAAACGCGCCCACAATCTGGAAAAACTGCTGGGCGTGCGCGAATTGTATATCAAAGATGATTCCGCCAATTATCCCACGTTTAGCTACAAAGAACGCGTGGTGTCGGTGGCCATTACCAAGGCCATTGAACTGGGCTACGACACCGTGGGCTGCGCCAGCACCGGCAATCTGGCCAACAGCGTGGCGGCCCATGCGGCGCAGGCGGGGCTGAAGGCCTTTGTCATGATTCCACATGATTTGGAACAGGGTAAGGTGCTGGGCTCGCTGATTTTTGGCCCCACCATGGTGCGCATCCAAGGCAATTACGATGACGTGAACCGCCTCTGTTCAGAAATTGCTGATAAATATAACTGGGCGATTGTGAACGTGAATTTGCGGCCGTTTTACACCGAAGGCGCCAAGACTTTTGGCTTTGAAATTGCCGAGCAACTGGGCTGGAAACTGCCGCGGCACACGGTGGTGCCCACGGCCGGTGGAACTATTTTGCCCAAGGTTCACAAGGCTTATCAGGAATTGATTGACCTAAAACTGGTCGAAAACGCGCCGGCTCGCATTTATTCCGCCCAGGCCGCCGGCTGCAATCCGGTGGTGGAGGCGATTCACGCCATCGTAATTGCCTTG
>JAJZCU010000140.1 GCA_021828935.1 Planctomycetota bacterium
CACCGGTTTGGATACAACGGCGTGGGCATTTGGTTCGCGCCCATTCCTCTGAACAATTTCGCGGGCCTGCAAATTCCAGTATTGTTCAACATACGGATACGCCGGCGACGGAATGGGCGCGATGCGCCATAAATACTGTGAAAATATGATGCTGCTGATGGTCACCACCGGAAACAGCACCAGTTCGGCCTTGATCACGCTGCTGAATTTTGTGCCCGTTAGCTCCTGCGTGCGGAACGCCACCACCTGCCCCGCGAAATTGTTCAGAGGAATGGGCGCGAACCAAATGCCCACGCCGTTGTATCCAAACCGGTGCGCCAAAATGAACGTCGCCTGCTGCACCATGGGAATGTCCACCCACTGCCCGGCGATGCCTTCCATGCGGGCCGCCACATAACTGATGATCGGCGTGTAAATAAAGCCGTAGCCCAGCAATATCCACAGCGGAAAGCCGGGCACCAGGTACTTGCATAACGCGGTATAAAACACCGTGCTGAATAAATAAATGCCCAGGCCGATCCACAGTGAAAAATCGCCCCGCGTCGCGGGCGGATGCATCAGTCGCTGCCAGCCGGTTTGGCGCAGTTTCCGCCCCGCTCCTTCGGCGGCGGATTCGTCCATTGGCAGCGGCGTGGGCTCCAGCGCCACATTGCGTTCGCGCCGGCGAATGCTGCTAAACACGTGGTAAAAGCCGATCACCGCAATCGCAATCGACAGCCCGATGCCAATACTTAGATAACAATCCACCGTGTCCTGGTAGCTGGTGTCAATGGCGTCCATGCCGGGGCGCCACGACGGCAACTGGTGGTAGCTGTGCAAAATGGGGTTGATGATCCAGGTGGCCAGCATGCCCAGAAACGAGCCCAAAACCGCCGAAAACGGCAGCACCATGCCCACCAACACATTGGTTAAATCATAGCTGATGGCCATCGGCACGCCGGGCAAAATGGTTTCAGTGCGCAGCGTAAAGTCGCTGAACGGAATGGGAATAATCTGGATGGGCGTCTTCAAAAACGTGCCCGTGATGGCCGGCACGCCAATGTAAAAAAAGCCAAATATCAGCCCCATCATGCCGCCGATGGAAAACACCCGCCACTTCCAGGTTTGTTCACCGCTGCTGCTTTCGGCCAGCGCGGTGATGCCCAGTGCGCCGATGGGGGCCATCGGGAACGGCAGCCTTTCGACATCGCTGGTGATGCGGAACAGCACGTAGCCCAGGCCGAAATTGTTTAATCGGGAAAACAGATACGTGACCGTCAGCAGGGCGATGGGCGGCAGCCACTGCCGCACAAAAAACGTGCGCATTCGCAAAATGGCGGGCGCGGGCGCCACCCACCGGGGAATCAGCGGCGCGATGCCAAAGGCCTTCGCGGCGCTGGATTGCACAAAATACTGCGTGAACAACAAACTGGAAAACGGCGAGACCACGGCCAGGCCGGCCATGTAATAAAGAATAAATATTTCCGGGCTTTTCAACTGCGTGAACGAGCGGCGGGCCAGTTCAATGAACAGAATCATGGTCACCCACTGCGCCGCGGGCCCCAGCGTGCCGCCGGCCAGAAGGGCCAGATACATGGACCCCGGCATCATCACCAGGCCAATGAAGATGCACCCCACCACCGATTTCATGGAAAAGCCATCATGAAATTCGGTGGGCGCCAGCAGCAACTGGCGGTATTGCTCAAGTTCGCGATCTTCCCGCATGTGGTTCGTCCATGCGCCACTGAAAGTTCAGATGACGATTGATGCAACAGAAACTACGCCAGTTCGGGCCGGAATTGGCGCGCACGCTCCGGGGTTTTGCGTGGCCCGGCGCCGGCAAAGATTTTTTTTGACGAAATCCTCCTTGCTTTCGCAGGCGCAACTTTGCGTTGTATCCGATAACCAAATGCCGTCAAGGGTGCGCCATACGGACGCACGGTTTTTTCACTAGCGCACGGCGCGTCATCTAGCTCCAGCCCCATCCATTGATGGTGGGGCTTCGTTCCACGTTTACGTGGCGTCGCGGCGCCCGATGACAAATTTTTTATGGGGAAACGCGGCGCAACCCACGCGAATCAAAAAAACGCCCAGCCGCTGGGAACACTGAGAACCGAGGAGGAACGGCGGCGAACGGGCAGAAGCATCAAGCAACGCCCGTAATTTGCTGGTTTTTCACGCGAAAGGCTGTGGCGCCCGGCCCCCTTGGGGCGGAGGTATAAAACTTGGCGGACCGAATTATTGTCGCATCACAGAGCCGCGTGTAATTGGTCTTGGTCTATCCGTGGAAAAACCTTCTCCCAGATCGGACGCTCGCTCTGGTTACGCCGCCAATGAAATTCCTGCAGCCTTTTCCACGCGTACTGCCGCGGGTTGGCGGTAGAGCGACGCGCAAAAAGGACAAGCCCCATAATAAAAAACCCGGTGAGGAAAGTAGCGCCCAACAGCCACCCGGAGAATGAGCCAACGGTCATCTGGCGCACAATGCACGCCTCCAGATTCTTTCGATACTCGGACAGGCGGGCCTGCTGGTCGGGGGAGAGCCTGTTAAACGAGGTCTCAATATGAGCGCGGTAGGCCAATCGATATTCTTCCGGCACATTCGGAGAAAGCAGCCAAGTTGTCCAAGTGACACAGCGGGCGTTTTGTATCAGGGACTCTGTGGCCGTTATTAGGGAAGTAACTGCGGGTTCACGCGGAAGACGACCGGCGAGAACGTCGTCGACAATGTCGTCGCGGAGGCGCCACAAACGGTAACGGAATAGACTTCGCAGGTTAAGCGGCGTCAGGATAAACAGGCCGATCCATGCACAACCAACGGCGCATATTAAGCTAAGGGCGATCGCGATCATGTCTACTCTTTTCCATCTTCTTCCGCTGGGTCCAAAGGCGCAGGCGCCTCTATCGCGGATCCCATGTTCTGCCCCGCCTCCAGTTCGCGGCACCGTTTCCGAAGCCGTTCCAGTTCACGGGCTTGGGCCTTCATCTTGGCCCAGCCCACTCCATACACCAGCGAGGCAATTCCGGAACCGCCGCCGACCATCGCGGTGACAATTACGGCGACGGATCCGGAGACGGCGGTATGCCTTCCCGCCAGTTCCGCGACGGTTAAGTATACATAGCGAAGGGCGCCGAAGCCAAAAGCGGCTATCCCGGCTACGACCGTGACGCCTCGCACGATCGACACACGAAGTCGCCCCGACTGACGCACTTTCTCAAGTTCCAGATCAATTTTCCCTTTTTGCCCGCCAATACGTTCCTTTCCTCATCCCCTGGCCTTTGTCGTCGCGCCGGCCACGGTAAATTATCGTGTCGAGAAAATTTGCCATGGGGCGCCGTCCTAATCAAAAATCGGATTCGGGCCCCGACGACCATGGCGGCGGCGCTTACGCGTTGAGCCCAGGTTGGCGGCCACGCGGTGATCTTTACGCGGCCTCGGGCGGCGGCAGGGCTTTGGCGGCGGCGAACATCCCTTCGGACCGCACAACATATTGATTGACCAATTCCGGGGAAACGGCGCGCCACAACAGAAATTGCTTTCGCACCTCCACTAAAAATGGCCGATTCAGACGCAGCCACGTTGCCGGGTTGCCGGCCTCGCGCTTCAGCGTAAGCCGCACCTCAAATACGTTTTTCTGCGCCGTGGGGTAAATGGCCAGCCAAAAGTGCTGAATCACGCCCAGATCATATGGCGCCAGCCACACCCGGCAGCTTAAGCCGCGGATGTCGCCGCCAATGGTTTCGCCCCCGTTATTTGTCTGAAGCGTTCCGGCGTTCTGAAACGATTCAATTTGATCGGCGGTGAAGCGGCCGGAACCGGCCTGCGTGGTGGAGGTGAAATACTCATCAAGAAATGCGCAGACGCCGCGCGCTGCCGTGGCGTTCACGGTGAACGGCAGGTCCACCTGTAAAATATCGCCATCGGGGGCGGGCAGTTTCCATTCGCGCTGCAGCGACGGGGCGGCGACGCGGCTGGCGGTGCGCGCCGGCCACAGGGCGGACGCCATTACCAAACCCAGCACCAGGCCCATGGTGGCAATGGCGCCCAGCGATGAATAATTCAAACTTACGCCCGGCAGCAGATGGGTGTGACTTAGAAACGTGGCGATGCCCTGTCCGAATATGTAGCCGAACACCACGCCCAGAGTTCCCAGTGCGGCGGCCTCCGCCAAAAACAGGGCGCCGACATGCCCCGGCGCCAGCCCAAGAGACGTATAAACATGTATTTCTCTTTCGCGCTCGGATACGGCGCCCAGCATCGTGTTTAACACGATCACGGCGGCGATGGCCATGGGCACAATCACCGTGCTTAAGTTATCAAGACTGGAGCCCGGCGAGGCGTCATACAGCCGCGAATGCCGGCCATTGCTGGCCACCACCGAAAAGGCCGACCGCCGCGCCAGATTAATGGCCGCCGCCGTGACTTCGGCCGGCGTTTTATGCGCATTGGGCAACACCATGATCGACGCCAGATTTCCGCCCAGCCGCCGGGCCACGCGTTCGGGCACGATGGCCACCTGCCAGGGCTTGAGGTACTGCAGCACCGGTTCGCGGGTTTGGTTGGTGCGGTGCTGGCCGCCGGTGGGCTGCGCAACGGCTGCATTGGCCGTTGAATCCACCGGAAACAGCGGGGCGCCGTCAAGGGCCCGCAGCGGAATGTGATGATCGTTAAAAAAACCGGCGATGCGCAGGCGCTGCCCGTCGACGCGCACCAGTTGGTTCACATGAAATGGCTGGTTTTCAAGAGAATTGGGCAGAAAGCAGACCATCTGCCCCGCCGCCAGCCGCTGCCAGCCCGGCAGCCACGCGGCCATCTGACCGCCGGGCGGGCGCTGAAACAGCGCCTCCGTGCTTTGCAGACCCAACAGGGCGTTGAGCAGCGCCCCGGGCGCCTTGGCGCTGGCGTGGACGGGCCGAATCGGCAAGTTTAATAATGAACGGGGGCTGGAGGAACTAAACCAGTACCGGCATGCGATGGCGCCATGCCGCCCCGCCGCCTGCCGCGCCATGGCGATGGCGGCCGTGGGCAATTGCCGCCAGCCGATGCGGCGGATCATGATGCCTTCCGGCGGATGACGCGGGGCGCGGCTGAGACGGTAGGGCCGCAGATGCATCGACTGCCGCACGCTGGTAAAGCACAGCAGAGTAAATGTTAACAATACGAGGGTCAACAGCGTCAGGGTGGTGCGGGCTCCGCGGCGGCGCATGTTGGAAAGGCCCAGACGCAACGCCGCGCCCAGCACCGCCCCGCGCTTTACATTCACCGAATGCGAACCGCTGGTGGCCCCGCGCAGCCGGGCGATTTCCTCTTCAAATTTGCCCCAGAGAATATAGATGACCACCACGGATAAAATAAGGATCAAAAACGCCAGCAGAATCATCAGCGGCGCGCTGGTGATGCGGAACGCCGGATGAAAACTGGCCAGCACGCCGGTCATGATCAAAAAAATCACGCCAAAACCCGTCATCTGCCGGTAGACATTGGGCGACCCCAGCACCAGGCGTTCCAGAAAATATGAAAATGGAATCACGCCCAGCAGCAGAAAAATAACGCCGTAAACAATGCTGTCGGCGGTGGAAATAAGGTGGTGATACACCTGCGCCTGAAGGCTCCATGCGGCGTTGGCGCCGGCCATCCAGTCCAGATAATCCCGCTTCTTTTTCGCCGCCGCCGCTTGGCGCATGATGCGGGCCGCCCGGATATTCAGCCGGTCAATGAGGTTGCTTTTAATGCCAAATTTGGCCAGCGTGGCGCGGCGACTGTCGTCGATGGCCCGCAGGTCGCGATCCGCGCGCCAGATCGGCGGGCCCAGGGCGGCGCGGCGCTTCGAGGTAAAGCCGGTTCCCAGCGGATGGGCGGCGTCGGCGTTGATTAATATCATGCGGTTGGCGATCAGGCCCTTGGAGACCAGCGCCTGCCACCGTAACGCCGGCCGGACAAACGCGCTGGCCAGGCCGTGGCTGTAGTAGACATTGGCGTAGCGGGCGGCGCCCTGGCGGTTGAAATTCAGGATTTGCACGCTGTTAAGATATTGCAGATAACGCGGGTCAAACAAGTCCATTAAGTCCAGTTCGCGGGCGCTAAAGACCATGGCCCGCGCCGGGCGGGAGGCGTCGGGGTTGTAAAACCCGCGGATCACGCTGGAGGCCGAGCCTTCCGGCGGATGCACCAGCGCCGCCACCGGCCGGTCATATTTGTTAAACCGGAAGGCCTGCAGATAAAATTCATCCTGACCGTCTCCAC
>JAJZCU010000141.1 GCA_021828935.1 Planctomycetota bacterium
TGCGGACGCGGCTAATCCTGGACTTGGAATGGTTCGCAAATTTCCGTCGCGGATTTTTTTCGGCGGCCAGACGCGCCATTAAATATGCGCGGAAAGCTTTTTTATCAAAGCCGGCAGATCGCGCTGAACAACCGTCCAAACTGCCGATCATCGCGCCGGGGCATATTGATCTTCCGCCTCAGCGAGAACCTGCTCGCGAAATCGTCGGCTAAGTGAACCCGCGGTATGAAGGTCCACTTTTCTGCCCAGCTCACGGCCAAGTTCCTCTTCCATAGTGAAAAAATCCAACCCTACTTCCGCTGCTGGGTCGAACTCGACCAATACGTCTACATCACTTTCAGGCCCGAAATCCCCATGCACGATGGAGCCAAAAAGCGCCAAACGTCGTATCATGTGACGCCGACAAAATTCGGCAATCAGCGCCTTTGGAACGTCGCTTTTATTATGCACAACCATGGTATCTCCGTTTGCATCGGCGCGCCGCGACACAGTTCAACTTACGTTACGAATTATAACCAGTGGCAGCCGCCGGGGCGAGGGGAATCGGGGGTTCGGGTTGGGGATTCTTGCGCCCCGCTGGGGCTTGCAAAATTCCTTGCATCTCAAACAACATTGACGCCCGTCCATCTTTTGATTACTCTGCACAACCGTTGCGCTGCGCCGCCGGCCAGCCTCGACGCGCATATTATACACATGTACATGAGGACTGCCAGATGCCCGAAGCACCTGCCTTGTCTGATGTGCCCGCCGTCACGCTGCCCAATGGCGCCGTGCGGTATATCCTGCCGCAGCGGACGCAAAGACGCTGGCAGTCGGATGATTGTTGCATGCGTAGGCTCCGCCATCGGCATCGGCCTGATTTTGCTGTTCGGCCTGATGTGGGAGCGGCCCATGCTTGAAGCGCGGCCACCGCACGACGTGATGGCACGCATTCTCGTGGACGCAATGGCCGTGGCAGGTTTTATCCCAATCATTATTGGGGTACTGATTGTCGTGGCCAGTTGGTGGACGCTCGCGCCAAAAGCCCGCAGCATTTTTGTCAGCAAGGACACCATCGGCGTATCCAACAGCCGCGGAGCCGGCAAGCGCACGCCCCATGGGCACGACATTCACGAATTTATGGAAATCATCGTTATGCCGCAGCTTGGGGCCATTCCGCCTACGGCCTTCGGGCAGCCAGTTGCGGCGCCTGATCCCGCGGCTGATAACGAGGCCAGCAGCGTGCTTTTCGCCTATTCCAGTGATGCCCCCGTCTTTTTTTTGGCCACCGGCTACCCGCGCCGCACCCTGGCCCCGCTGGCTCAGGACATTTGCCGTCGCACCGGATTGGCCTTGCGACTGCTGGAACAATACGACGAGAAATACATGGATCGGACGACCGGGGGCGGTCTTTCGGCGGGCCCGAGCGACATGGCGCCATCCGGCCGGCGACGCGGCTAATTCGCCCGGCTCACGATGACACGTTTTCCCCGCGGGCCCCCTCGGCGCCCCGTGCGCCACCACGGTTTGTTTTCAACCGTGCATGGCGGCACTGGCCAACGGCGGCGCAATTTCCTATTATCACCGCATGAGCAACAACATACGCGACATGGGCATTTGCCTGCGGGTAGTCGATTTTTCCGAAACCAGCCAGGTGGTCACCCTATTTACCCGCGAAAATGGCCTGCAGCCTGCCATCGCCAAAGGCAGCAAACGCCCCAAAAAATCAGGCGCCGGCATCTCCGGCCCGCTGGACCTGCTGACCATCGGCGAAATGATGTTCATCCCCAAGCCCACTGGGGATTTGGCCATATTGACCAGTTGGGATGTGCAAAATTACCGCCCGGCCCTGCGGCATGACTTGCCCGGCCTTAACAGGGCATTGTTGTGCGCTGAAATCACGCTGAACATCCTGCAGCCGCACGACCCGCACCCTGAACTCTTTGACGATCTGGATGCGACGCTGGATATGCTCGCCGGGCCCCAGTGCCGCCGGGCCTTTTTGGCCTATTGCCTCGCCGCCTTGGAACACGCAGGTTTTAGCCCCGCATTTTCCCGGTGCCATGTCTGCGGCAAGCCATTGCTGCCGGACCAACCCGCCCAGTTTTTCCCGCATGCCAGCACGGCCACATGCGGCCAATGTGATAGGCCCGGGGAACGGGTGCGGCTGCCGGGAAACATTCTGCTGGCGCTGAGCCGCCTGCCACGGCCGTCAGAGATGAAAAATATGGAAGCCAGGGCGGGCAATGCCCAGGCGCTCAACACCGCCCAAGTGCTCCTGCTGGACCAGATTGAATTGGCGACTGATCGGAAGTTAAAGACGCGGTCACTGGTGGAATGGTCATAGGCGCAACGGCCCAGCCGCCGCCGGTTCAACAGAACAAAAGGGGGTGCAACGCGGGCGGGCGTTCACGGGCAAAGCGACACGGGTAAAAAAATTATAAGATTTTTTTGACTCTTCTAAACCGTGTGGTATATTTCATTGCAACAGTTTGCAAAACTGTTTCTCCCGTCCCATAAGAATCGCGTTGCTCCCCATGTTTTTGCTGCCCCGCGCGGCTTACGCATGTGGTTGCGGCGAAGTTTCGGTTGCTCCCGGTCGACGCTGAATTTCAGATCGGCCAATAGAGTACAAAATGAGTATTGATGACACCGGCCATGTTGGCCCGTGCCCAGTTCTGTTTAATCAAAGGAGGACACCCCTATGAAGCCCCGCATCTCATCGGTTTTGGCCTCGGCAGCTTTGGCCAGCATTTTCGCCCTATCGGCAGCTACCGCGTCCGCCACAGTGGTGCTGTCCACCCCGGCATCCATCAGCACCACAGGCGTGGTGGTCGGCACGGGCTCGTCGGCCACATTGGGCAAAGACGGCTATTCCATGTTTGCCACTACGCCCCACGGCTCGACCTTCGGTTTCACCGGCACTTTTGACGCGACCAAGTTTGACGTAAACTACGCCAACAACAACGGGTCTGTCGCAACGCTGGCCCAGAAGCCAGCCTACCTGACCTTATCTCTGGACCCCGCGGTGGCCCACCCGTTTATCGCAGCCGCTTACGGCTACCAGCCGATTAACATTGAGACCCCGCCCGGCGGCTACACGCAACCTAACGGCGCGCCGCAGCCAGGAAACACCGTGGTGCAGTACGAGAGCGGCGAGGGCGGCGCGATTGCCACGAAAGGCGTCAATCAGAATCTGTTCGACCTGACGCTGGGCGCCAACGCCCCGGCGAACTTCACGGTGGGCGTGCTGACCGTTAAGGCGGGCGACACGCTGGGGAATCTCACCCTCACCGATGGCAGCGGCGTTTCGTCCACGCAGACGATTACCACGCCGGGCAATTTTTACTTTTTTAACGTATCGGGGGCGCAGGCCGGGGATGTGCTGGTACTGTCGGGCACACCCAATAATACCAACAACGCTCAAATTGCCGGCCTTACGTTTGACAGCGCGACCAGCGCAATTCCTGAACCAGCCACGTTGGGGCTTTTAGGCGTGGGCGCGGTGGCTCTGCTGCGGCGACGCAAGGCCCGGACAAACTAAAAAAATACGTAGTCCCAGTACGGGGCGCGCACAGCGTGGGCGGTGCGTGCCCCTTTTTTTTGCCCGGTCGGCGGCCACCTTTTCACCCGCACTGTTTCCTTGGAATTGCATTTCTTTTATCATGGCATGCGGCCATGCACTCGGAAGAGGAAATGGAATGCTATTGCGCCTGCCACATGACCTGCGATTTCGCCGGCCGTTTTTTCTTATTTTGTTTTTGACCGTCGCGGCAGCCAACTTTTCCCGCGCGGTGGCACTGGGCCGCGCCAGATCTCGCCGCGAGAAAACCGTCACTGCGGGAAAGGTTCTGGTTTATTTAAGCGCCACCGAACGATCCGCAGGCAGATCAACCTGGAAAAACCTGGGGATTCTTGGCAATTTTCATCGCATGGGTTCCCCACGCCTGGCCCACATCAACGGCATCCGCGCGGTGAAGTTTCATGGCACCGGCGACGCCTACCGGGGACCGGCGTCATCCTCGTCCATGGACGGGTCACACCCGCGGACGATCACCGTCTGGGCTTATGAAAAAAAGACCACGGGACTGACCGGCACGCTGGTGTCCTGGGGACGGCGCGGCGGCCCGAACGGCAGCGAGGCCGGCCTGGGCTGGGGCAAAAGCCCGAAATGGGGCGCCGCCACGCAATGGTATCACGACATGGGCTGGCCAAAGCCGCCGACGCCCGGCCAATGGCATTATTTAGTCTATACCTATGACGGCAACACGGCGCGCATCTATGACGATGGCGTGCTGCGCGGAAAACTCGCCGTGAACCTTGATACGCATCGGCGCGGGCGCATTAACATAGGCGTGCAAAACGGCGCCAACGGCGGGCCGGAATTCAACGGTTCCGGACCGTTTGGGCATTTTAGCAACCCGATGGCCATCCGCAGCGTGCGCATTGAATCGGGCGTATTGTCCGCGGCGCAGATCCGCCACAATTTTCAACTGCACGCGCACCGCTACGGGGCCAGGGCGGTTATCAGAGTGCGGAGGCTGTTGCTGAATCATCCATTATTATTAAAGACCAAACATTTCGGGCTGACCATTTCTTCGGGCACACAGGAAGCGCTGGCGCTGCGGGCGCGCGGCCACCGTTTCGACTTCCTGCCGCACGATGAATTTCCCGCCCGGGCGCATAATGGCTATGACCAACTCGGAGACATCACCTTTGCCATTGGCAAACGCGGAAAAATTGGCCAGTGGACATTTTTTTCCTCCGCGTTGCATCACGTCCGCGTGAAACCAGTTCGTATGCCGCACACGCTGGCGGCGGCCGATATCTCCGCGTCGCTGGGCAGAAAATGCCCGCTGCAGGTCATACGCGAATGGGCCCAGACGCCGCACGGAAATTTGGCGATGCGCTTCGTGCTGCGCAACCGGTCGCGGTATCCACTGCGAATTGGGTCGCTGGGCGCCCCGCTGGTGTTTAATAATGATTTCAACAACCGCACTTTGGACCAGGCCTACGCCAAATGCTGCTTTTCCAACCCGTACATTGGCGGGAACGCCGGGTACGTGCAGGTCACGCGACTGAATCATGCCGCGCCAGCCATGCTGGTGCTACCGGGGCGTGGAAATTCCTTCGAGGCCTACCGCCCGCTGAAAGGCGACCCCACGCCGCGCGGAGTAACATTCGAAGGCTTCTATGAATGGTTGGCGCATTCGCAGGCCTACGCCCAGACGCAATGGAAGCGCGCCGAGCCCTGGAACCGCCCCACCGCCGTCACGCTGCCGCCGGGCCGCCGCCTGACGTGCTCCTGGCATTTTGTATTAACGCCCGGCGTGCAACACATCAATGCCACGCTGATGAAACGCCATGTGCCCGTCGCCATCGGCGTGCCGGGATATGTGCTGCCCACGGACGAAAATGGCGAATTGTTTTTGCATACCAGCCAGGCGATCCGCAGCATCACGGCGTGGCCGCGCGTATCCGTGGCCGTCAAAAACACCTACAAAGCGCTGCCCGGCGGTTGGCGCGAATTCATGGTGCGCGGCCACGCCTTCGGTCGCTGCCGCGTCACCATTCATTATGCCAATGGGTCCAGGCAATTTATTCATTATTTTGTGCTGTTGCCCGAACCGCTGATGGTGCGCAATTTCGGCCGCTTCACGGCGGATCATCAGTGGTACACGAACATGCAGGATCCATTTCATCGCGGCGATTCATTCATGCCCTATGACCTGCGCACGCACAAACTGCTGCTGGAACACTGGCCCAGCACCTGGATGTGCGGCTTAAGCGATGAAATGGGGGCCGGGCCAAATCAAGCCATGGCCGAGAAAAATCTGGGCCAGCCCAGCCCGCGCCAGGTACAGATGTTGGAAAAATATGTTGACCATGCCCTGTGCGGCCATTTGCAACGGACAAATTACGGCGTGCGGCGCAGCCAGTTCTGGTATAATCGCGCCATCTGGCGGAAATGCCATTACACAATTCCCGGTGACGGCTGGGCGGAAAAGAAGTCATTCGCCCAGGCCGTGGACCGTTCATTTAATTATCCACACCAAGCTGATATTTATTGGTGTCTCTACCGGCTGGCCCGGTATCATCCGGGGCTGGTCACGGCCCACCCGTGGCGCTGGTATTTGCTGCATGCCTATCGCACCATCAAGGCGATGAAACGCTTCTGCGGCGCCCAGCCGCAATTGGGCCTGCTGGACGGGCAGGTGTATTTGTCAATTCTT
>JAJZCU010000142.1 GCA_021828935.1 Planctomycetota bacterium
TTTGAATTAATAGAAATCGCCGCGCAACTCAAGCAGAAAGCCCACGCCGCCGTGGACGGCGCTGCGTGCGGCATTTGCACCGGGTTCAACGGACAAAACCCGCCATTCGTTGCGAATAATTCCACGCCCACTATTAGCCGCGTCCGCAGACGCGCGGGGGCGCGCAACAATTTGGGGAGTGGCCATCTTGGCCGCTAAATCGCGTCCGCAGACGCGCCGGGGCGCGGAATGATTCACGGCATGCCATACGCCGCCGTCGGCAGCGCAACGCCCACATTTCCGCCAGTGCGGCGGCACATCTGCGCACTGGCCAGCCCCGCACCGCCGCGGAATTGTGCCGCCGCCACGCGCCCGTCGCGGCCCAATGGGCCGGCGCGGGCGGCTAACAGTTCTGGCCCCGGGTTTGAAATTTTCGATGCTGTGCGCGTTCGTATGCACATTACAATTTTGCCCCGGTCGCCGGCCGCGGCGGTTAAAATTCGTGCCGCATGGCGGCCGCCATCCGCTGATTCATGCATCGCGAATATTTCCACGGCAACGATTTGTGGTTATTTATGTGCTGGCGCCGGTGCCTTCCACGCCGCAGCCAGAAACTCCGGTAAGGTGCTGTTGCCGGCTTGGTCCGTTCGTAGTGCGGCAATGAGGCCCTGGGCGTCAAAAGGCGGCACATCCGCCATGCCCCTGATTACCGGCGTTCCTTCCACCACCACCGCCCCCAATGCAGTGATAAACAAACTTTGGCATGACGGCAGGCGCCAGACGTTGCGCGTCACGCCGGCCTGGCGCAGCACTTCGGCAAGGTATGGGAAGCCCCCGACCTTGGGGCGAACCGCCGCCGCTTTTTGCAGGGCTGCTTTGAGATTCTCTACTGCAACGCTCATTGCGGTCTCCTTTTTCTGGCGCCCGTCCTCAACCAAGCCGCAAGCGGCGGCACACGCGGCCGCCAAAGCGTCGGAATGGTTTAAAATCATGGTCCGCCTGGCCGGCAAGGGCGCATGCCCGCGTGATAACTCTGGGCGCCCGCTCACTTGATTCCCAGCTTCGCGATCACCTGCTGCAGATCGGACCACACCTTTTTCCTATTATCTTCCGAGTATGCCCGCAGCACATAGGAGGGGTGAAATGTCGGCATCACCGGAATGCCGCGGTAGAGGCGCCAGTGGCCGCGCACCTTCGTGATCCCTTCGGTTTCACCGGTGATGTACACCATGGCCGGCGCGCCCAGCGTCACAATCACTTCGGGTCGAATTATTTCCAACTGCTCATGCAGATAGCCAATGTCCCGCGCCACCTCCTCGGGCGTGGGCGGGCAATCGGTGATTTTGTTGGTCAGGGCGTTGTGTTCGGCGCTGCGCAACTTAACAACATTGCAAATGTACACCTGTTCTCGCGACAATTTCATTGCGCCGATCATCTTGGTAAGCAATTGCCCGGAGCGGCCCACGAACGGCCGGCCTGATAGATCCTCTTCCACCCCCGGGCCTTCGCCGATGAATACCAGCCGGGCCACAGGGCTGCCTTCGCCAAAGACCACCTTGGTGCTTACATCGGAGAAAAATTTGGGCAATTCCTGCTGCACGCGGGTCTTCAGGGCCGCCAGCTTTTGGGCCTTTTGGGCATCCGACAGCGGCGGCAGATCGGCAATTAAACCCGCGGGCGGGGGAATGAATACGGGCGGCTTACGCGGCTTGGGCATGGTTGGCTCCGTGGTCGGTCGCGGGGTTAACGAAGGTGATGCCGCGCCTGGTCGCGGCGTAAATGCGCGTTCAGGCGTGGGCCCATGCACGGGGCCGGCGGGCGCATGCGGCGGACCGGGCGCGGGGGCCGAGGCACGGGCGCCCGCTGCATTTTCGTTGCCGCCGCGCCCCGGCGCCGTGATCGGGTGCGCGGCTGGCTGAAAGTATTGACCTGGGGCCGGGCCGGCGGCCCGAGCCGGCGTAACCGCGGCAGCCGCCCGGCGCGCCGGCCGGGCCAGCGGCACTTCCGTCACGCCAAACGCGGCGTCCATCGCCAACCATTGTTTCACAATCTTCGCGTCAGCCATAACCGTACTTCCTTAACATCCCTCATTGGTCCACCATAAATGCCAGCACCCCCGCCGTCCACGTCCGGGCCCCTTGACGCTCCAAAATGGTCCAGAATTCGCCGGCGTCCACCGCGGCCAGCGGCGCCGTGGCGGTCGCCCGCTCCAACATGCCCTGCTCCACCAGCGGTTCGTCAGACACAATTGCCACCATAAATTCAAACCGTCCGCCCGGGCCTTCTTCCGTGTAATCGTGCGGCCACGGGAACAGCGGCTCGCCGGGTATCACGTACGTCACGTCGGCCCGTATTTTTGACGCCTTTACCGCACACAGCGGGCTGGGCACATGCAGCCACGTACGCCCGCTTGTGCCCACGTTTAATAATGTCAAATAACCGGCGCGGCGGCTGGTGGCGCGAAAAGCCAGCGAATCGCCAATGGCCACGCCCTTGTATTCATTTAAGCCAATGTCGCGCGTGGGCGCCTCGGGCTTTATCAGTTTCACCACGTCGCCATCTTGCCGGGCCCTTTCGCGGCAATTCCAAACAAGTTTTTGCCGGTCAATATTGTAGCCCAGGGCCTCCAGCAGCGCGGGCGGCTGGTCATGCCGAAAAATTAATGCGTCGAACGCCGCCTGAGCCCGCGCCCCGCCAGCGATAACTTCAGCCAAAAGCCGCTGGTCATGCTGAAAAAGCCCTTGCAACGCCTCTAAATTTGTTCCCATTTCCGCCACGGCGGCGGCGCCGTTCTGCCGTATATCTTCCTGCCGCGCATCGATTTTTCTTTCAGCGCCAATATCCTGTTTTAGCCGGGCCACATTTTTTTCATGTTCCAGCGCCGCCAGTTCCGCCTGCCGTCGGCACTGCACCAGTTCCATTTGCGACTGCAACACGGCTTTGCGGTGTTCCATCTCCAGCCGCGTGGCAACCGCCGCGCGCTCCTGCTGGGCCATGGAAATGTCCGCCGCGATGCGTAACTGCTGGGCCTCATATTGCGCGTCCTGCAACGCCGCCGCCTTTTGGGCTTCCGTCTCCCGGCGGCGCGTCTCCGCCACGGCGGCCATATCCTGCGCCCGTTGCTGGGCATCTACCGCGCGCTGATGATCCGCGGAAACCCATTGGGGATTTTCCACAATCCGCACCTGCAGGCCGTACGGACGCAGCGCCTCGTTCAATTGCCGTTCCCACCAGGGCGCCGGCAAAACATTTTCCCGCTGCAGTTGTTCAACGGTGTACTGGCGCGCGGGGCTGTCGCGCACCACCACTTCCAGCCGGCTGGCCAGCCACGATTCCAGCATGGCACAGGAAAGCGGCGTGCGTTCTGACATCAGGCCAAGGGCCACGCCTGAAAGAAATTTTGGGCCGTCAAAAATAGCAACATTTATTGGTAACAGCAGATCCCATGAAAAACCGTCCTCCCGCACCAAGCCGGCGAAGGCCAGCCTTACGGGCACGGCGGCCGTGGTGACGCGGAAAAAACGCGCGCCGGCGGGCAACTCTGGGGTGGACGCCTGCCCCGGCAGCGCGTCAAAGCGCCAGGCGCCATTCGCCAGCGGCCACCCCAACAAAAGCTGCGCATCGGGCAGCGCCGCGGGCCACTCCGGAACCCCGTGCCCCAACCCCAACACGGGCCGACGAAACCTTGGCGCCCACATTTCCGCCAGCGGCGGCGCAGAACTTTGGGGCATCATGGGTCTCCAAAAAACCTTGGGCCGCGCTGACGGCCACCAATAACACGCGGGGTTCCGCGGCGGGGCGCCCGTCGCTGGACAAACCAAGCCGCCCGTGCATATTATCGCACTGCGGCTCTGAAACAAATAAGGGGACCAGCGATGGCAATTGGCGATGTATTCAAATCAAAACAAGAACGCGAACGCGACGAACAGAAGAAACGCCGCAAGGCTTTTCGCGAGGCCGAAAAGGCCGTTGACACCGTGAAGGACCGAATCGCGGGACTCAAGAAGGACCGCGACAAGGCCTGGGCCGAAGGTCGGCAGTATCTGAAGGACGGCCAAAAAGCGGCGGCCCAGCGGAGCCTGCAAACGTGCCGCGCCAATGAAATTATGATGTCCAAGCTGGAGGCCAAACGCTGGGTGTTTGCCCAATTGCTTACCAAGCTGGAAATGGCCAAGACCGATCAGGAATTCAGCGGCGCCCTGGGCGCCATCAATACCGTCGTGAAGATTGATCCCGACGCCGTGGCCGACGTGCTGGCTGACGTGGAAGACAAATTGGGCGATCAGATTGATACGGACAAAATTTGGGAAAAAATGCACGGCAAGGAAATGGAGGGGGTGGAAGGGCAGTTGACCGATCAGGTGCCGACGCTGGGCGAAATGGAAAAGCAACTGCAGGATGAAGTGGTGGCCGACATGGATGATCCCACGTCATCATCGCTGCGCACCGGTCCGCGGGCGACCGCCGATGACGATGATATTAAAAGCCGCATTGGCGATGGTCGCAAACGTCTGCGCGATTTGCTGGAGGGGGATAAATGAGTTTTGTGGCGGATAAAAAACGGGAGCACGAGGCCAACGCCGAAACCGCGTTGAAGGAAAAAAACTACGCCAATGCGTGGTTTCACACCGCCAAGGCGGCGGAGCTGGGGCTGCGCCTGGCCGAAGACAGCGAAGGGCGCGTGGCCAAACGGTATGTGGATGACGCCTTTGAATTAATAGAAATCGCCGCGCAACTCAAGCAGAAAGCCTCCGCCGCCCAGAAAAAACCGGCCGCCACGCAAGTTACCGATGGCCCTCCGCAAACGGAAAAACCGACCGCGGAAAACTGGCAACTCTCGGAGCGCCCGGCGCAGCGCCTGGCCGATGTCGCCGGCCTGGATGCCGTGAAGGCCGAACTGGCCGAAAAAGTCATTGAACCATTTCAGCACCCGGAATTATTTGCGCGCTTTAAGCTCAAGCCCGGCGGCGGCGTATTGATGTACGGCCCGCCCGGAAATGGAAAGACATTTATTGCCCGCGCCGTGGCCGGCGAATTGGACGCCGCATTCTTTGCCGTGAACGCCGCGCAAATTAAAGACAAATATGTCGGCGAGACCGAAAAAAATCTACAAAAGCTTTTTGACGCCGCCCGCACGCACGACCGCGCCGTATTGTTTATTGATGAAGTGGACCAACTGTTGGGCAAGCGGGGCAACCAAAAAATAGGCTCGGTGGCGCAGTTTTTAACCTTGGCCGACGGATTAATACAAAACAAGAATTGTCTGCTGATTCTGGCCGCTACCAACAAACCCTGGATGCTTGATGAGGCCGTCGTGCGCCCCGGCCGGCTGGGCACGCACATTTACGTGGGCCCGCCGGACGCCGGCGCCCGCGAAGGAATTTTGGCATTGAACCTCAAAGATGTTCCCGTCGGCCCCGACGTAAACCTCACGCAGGTTGCCGACCAAACCGAGGGCTACAGTGGCGCCGATCTGGCCGAACTCTGCGACCGCGCCAAGCGCGCCGCCAAGAATCGGCAAAGCACCAGCGGCCATGATGAAATGGTGCTGGGCGCCGATTTTACCGCCGCGTTGCAAATGGTGCGGCCATCGATCACCGCCGATCAACTCAAAAGCTACGCCGCATGGCGCCAGGGCGACGATCACGCCGCCGCCGGTGAAGAGGAATGACGTCCCCCCGCCCATCTGCCGCCGGAGCACCATGTTTAACACGCTGTCGTCGATTTTGAAAACTGCCGGGGTGGCCGTGCTGTTTGGCGCCCTGGTGGTGAAGGCCTGGAGCTTCTTTTCGCCGCGTCCGGCGCCGGTCCCTGTTTCCGGCAATCGGGTTATTACCAAATTCGTGGCCGCCGCCTCGGGCGATCTGCTGCATGAGCGCAGCAATGTTCGCACCGCAACGCTGCTGCACTTCGCCAATGATCCGCACGGCATCATTGCGCGGAATCTTCGCGCCGGCATCAAGAAAATCCACGCGCTGACGCTGCTGCCCAAGTCCAAACTTCATTCCCTGGAAACGCGACTTCACGTGTCCGGCGCCGCAGCCGTAACCCCCGCCACTGCCCTGCGGGCAGCTAAGAAAAGTCATGAGCAAGGCGCCGTTTTCGGAACCGTGCATCGTTTCGCCACAACGGTCTCCGGCGCAACGCTTGATTGCACCGTGGCCCTGGCCAGCGTGGCCCGCGGGCGGATCATATTCCAAAAAGATTACAAATTTAAT
>JAJZCU010000143.1 GCA_021828935.1 Planctomycetota bacterium
GACCACCGCCAGTTCACGGCGTGTGTTAATGCTCAACACATCTTCTCGCGGAACCGCGGCCACGGCGGCCAGCTTTTTACCGGCCTGCCGCAGAATGGCCAGCGTGTCGGTTAAATAGTATTCGCCTTTGGGATTGTTGGGCTGCACCTGATCCAACGCCGAAAATAAATCCTGCGTCTGAAACAGGTAATAAGAAGGATTGACCTCGCGGATTTTTTGTTGCTCTTCCGTGGCCACGCTCTGCTCCACGATGCCCAGAAGTTCTCCGGCCGCATTGCGCACGATGCGGCCATACCCGGTCGGATCATCCAGAACGGCGGTGGCCAACGTCACCGCGGCGCCGGTTTCGGCATGGCGCTGGGCCAGTTGCCGCAATGTCTCGGGGCGAATCAGGGGGCCGTCGCCGGCCAGAATAAAGGTGCTATCAGCGGAATCAGTGGGGGAGGACTCGTCGGCCGGATGAGAAGCAGGGGTTTGGGCTGCGGCTGAAGCAGAGCCGTTGTTGTGAAAAAATGCGGGCCGCGTCACCAAGACCGCGTGGCCGGTGCCGTTCTGTTGGTCCTGCGCCACCCAGGTAATGCCCGGATCATCGCGGAAGGCTTCCATCACATGCATGCGGTCGTGGCCGACGACCACCACGAGCCGTTCAACTCCTGCGGCGCGGGCGGCGTCCAGCACGTAGGCCAGCATGGGTCGGCCGCAGATTTCGTGCAGCACCTTCACGCGTTGGCTTTTCATGCGGGTGGCTTTTCCCGCGGCAAGAACAATGGCCGAAAGCGTCATGGCAACTCCGGGGCGAGGCAACAGGAACTGCGCCCTTGCGGGGGTGGGGGGGCCGCGGGACGCGTGAGGTTAATAATCTGGGGGATCTGGATTCGAACCAGAACAAGCAGTACCAAAAACTGCTGTGCTACCGTTACACCATCCCCCAAGGTCAGGCGACGGGTTATTGTACGGGCAAAAGGTGTCTGTGATCAATTGGCCGCGTTGAAAGCCGGGGGTCCGCGTTAATCGGGGGCACCCTCTGGGCCATCTGCGGTCGTCATTTACCCGCTGCGTTTTTGGCTGCGGCTTCGCTGCGCTGTATCAAACTTTAGCGCACGGCACGACGAAACCGCGGATGACGCGGATGACGCGGATAAGACGACCGACGGTTGAAAAATATTATGAAGGCGCACTGGAAGCGGTTCGCAATGTTCATCCGGCGCCGCGCGCAGCAATAGCACGCAAAAAATGAAGTGGCCGGTGGCTGGCGCTTGAAGTTTGGTGGGGTGGCCTCAGAAGAGGCCGGGCGCGAAAAAAGTTCGCGGCCCACGGAACAGCGGCACAGCCACCGGCCACAAAAAGGGGTTTTACTTCTTGCCGGATTTCTTGGTGCTCTTCTTGCTGGAGCTAGCGGTCTTCTTGGTTCCGCTCTTGGTAGCGCTCTTGCTGCTGGCCTTAGCCGAGCTCTTGGCAGCGCTGGGTTTTTTAGTCGCCATGGTTATCACCTCCTTTCTTTTTTCTATAAGTGAGTATTCATCTATGACGCGATACTAGTAATAGTTTATGGGATGTCAACTAAAAATTGCCCAAAAAAAATAATTTTTTTATTTTTTTGCCCGGAAGGCGGATTCCGCACCCAATTTCTTACCGCGCCAGGGCCCGCAGATGCCCGGCCAGGAGTTGTTCCGCGGGAACATTGGTGTGGGCGGGAATATAAACGACATGGTTTTGCAGGCAGCCGCGCCGGGCGGCCCCAAGAAACGCCGTCATCCGCCGTTGATAATTTTCCAGGACGGCGGTTCCCGATCGCACCTGAACCTTTTGGCCGGTTTCCGCATCGGCCACCGTGGCGTCGCCAATTAGATCAGGCGCCAATTCCTGTGGCGAAAGCACGTGGAACACCGCGCAGCGTCGGCCGTTGGCGCGGAGGCTCCGCCAGAAGCCCGCGGTGGCCTGCCCATCGGGCCCCAGCGGGGGCGGCCAAAGCAAATCGCTGAGAATGACGGAAAGCCCTTCGCTATTGGCCCGTGCGGCCTCGCGCAGCAGCAGTGCGGGGACATCCGGCCGGCCCAGGGCGGTCAATTTTCCCAGGAAGTTAAAACAGCGTGGGGCGTCGGCGGGTGACGTAAATAATTGCCGCGATGAGGCGGGGTTGGTTCCGCTCAGCGGCACGATGCGCACCGGATCGCCACGGTGCAGGAACAGGAACGCCAGTCCCGCCGCGATGCGTTGGGCGTGCCAGAATTTGTCCGGCCGGCCAAAGGCCATGCTGGCGGAGCAGTCCAGATAAACCGTGAGCGGAAGGGCGGATTCCTGCACAAACAATCGCAGCACGGGTTGATCGAAACGGGCCAGGGCATACCAATCGAGCCGGTGAATGTCATCGCCCTGGGCGTACGGTCGAAAATCAGAAAATTCCAGCCCTGCCCCGGTGCGCCCGGAGCGGCGCTGGCCAGCCATAGCGCCGCGCGCGCCGCGGCCCAGGGAAAGGCGCAAGGCGCGGAGTTTGGCAAGAAAGTCGGGATCAAACAGCGGCGGCGGCATAAAGCCCTCAATGGTCAGTGACCAATGATCAATGATCAATGATCAGCGGGTAATGATCAAATGATCAATGACCATTGAGCGATCGTTCCCGCGTCACGCACGCACGGTCACCTTCGACTCCTGCAAATCCCGCCTGCGGGCTTTTGTTGCCGCGCCGCGTTTGAATCTGCCTCCCGTTCTTCTATAATGCACATCTTCGAGGTGCATCATGCAACGGGCAACATTTGAAGCCAGCGGCGTTACCGTGCGGCAACGCGTGGAGGGGGTTATTAATTGGATGCGGCCGGTGATACAGTCCGACGGCGGCGACATTGAACTGGTGGACGTTTCCGATGGGGGCGTGGTGTCGGTGCGGTTTCATGGGGCGTGTGTGGGCTGCCCGAGTTCAGAAGCTACTTTGCGCCTGGGCATCGAACGCAACCTGCGCGAAAAGGTGCCCGAGGTTACCGAGGTTATTCCAATCGAAAAATAAGCGGCCTGATTGGTGTTCGGCGCCGCGGGGTTCCCGCGTGAGTCCGGATCGTGGAGGTCTGCCCGCGCACGGGCAGTAGCCTGTTTTTTTCTCGCTGATTTTATTGCAAACAGAGGTTTTTTATGAATCGTATGCGCTTGTTTACCCCCGGCCCCACCAGCGTACCGGAAGAAGTCTTGCTGGAAATGGCCCGGCCCGTTTTCCACCACCGCACCCAGGAATACCGCACGCTTTTTGCCGAGGTTTCCAAGCTGCTGCAAATGGTTTTTCAGACCGCCAACCCCGTTGTCACCCTTTCCGGCAGCGGCACGGCCGGGTATGAAGCCGCCATGATCAACACCATTCCGCAGGGCGGGCGGGTGTTGGCGCTGTCGAACGGCAAATTTGCCGAGCGGTGGGTGACGGTGGCGCAGCGCAATAATTGCGAAATTACGGTGCTCAAGGCTGAATATGGGCACGCCATTCCGCCGGAGCAGGTGGCCGAAGCGCTGGGCAAGGGCAAGTTTGACGCCGTAACGCTGTGCCACAGTGAAACCAGCGCCTGCACCGTTAATGATCTGCAAGCCATTGCGGGCCATGTGCGTAAGACCGACGCCATTTTAATTGCCGACGGCATTACCAGTGTTGGCGCCATTCCGGTAAAGCCCGACGACTGGGGCGTGGATATTTTGGTAACCGGGTCGCAGAAGGCCCTGATGCTGCCGCCGGGGCTGGCATTTGTCAGCGTTTCAGAAAAAGCCAAAAAGAAAATGGAGACGGTAAAGCAGCCGAATTTGTATTTAAGTCTTCCGCATTACTTAAAGAGCCTGGAAGCCAATGATGTGCCGTGGACCCCGGCGGTGACGCTGGTGCGCGGGCTGCATGTGGCGTTGAAAATGATCGCGGCGGAGGGGCTGGAAAATGTGTGGAAGCGCACGGCGTCGTTTGCGGCGGCCACCCGCGGGGCGGCCAAGGCCCTGGGCCTCAAGGTTTTTTCCAGCAATCCGTCAGATTCGGTGACGGGGATTCATTATCCCGCCGGTTTCGATGATAAAAATTTCCGGGGGGCGTTGCGCAAGCAATTCAACGTGCATATCGCCGCCGGGCAGGGCAGCATGGAAGGCAAAATATTCCGCATCAGCCACATGGGATATGTGGACGCATTCGACACGCTGGGCGTGATCAGCGCCGTGGAAATTGTGCTGCGGCAACAAGGGTATCAGTTTGACTTTGGTGCTGGCGTCGTGGCCGCCCACAAAGAACTGGCCCGCGCCGCCGCGGGATGACGTCGGCGGCGATGCGGTGGACAGCGCGGAACCCAGCGGCTGATCTGCGCCCGACCTGCGCCGCACGCGGCGCCGGTGACGTGAAATCTCGCGGGCGATAATTCACTGCGCTGGCCGGGCGGTTGGGCGGCCCATTGCATTCGCGCCCCGGTCAACCGTCACTGTTTCCTGCGGGATACGGTCCAGGCGCCGGCGGTAAGAATTGCCAACAGTGCCAAGCCCTTAATTACGTTGGCCAGATCGTGCGGCAACGCCATGGAACTTTCTTCCACGTACCGGGCACCGGTATCCAACATGCCAAAGAATACGGCGGCCACTGCGATGCCCAGCGGGTCCAGCCCGCCCAGCAGCGCCACGGCAATTCCCGCATAGCCATAGCCGCCGTACGACGCGCTCATGAAATGCGTGACGCCCAGCACCTCCAAGGCCCCGCCCAGGCCCGCGCAGGCGCCGCTGATGGCAATGACCTCAAGCTGGCGGCGATGCACGGGCATGCCGGCGATGCGCGCGGCGGTGGGATTCAGGCCCGTTACCAACAATTCAAAGCCATAGGTGGTGCGGCGCTGCATGATAAACAGAACGCCGGCCAGAACGAACGCCAGAACAATGCCAATGTGCAGTTCGCTACGGCCAAACATGGTGGGCAGCCAGAAATGCCCGGCGAGCTGGGAGCTTTGCGGCGCGGAGGTTCCGTGGGCCTCCAGGGGCCCTTCCAACAGCGCATCAACAACATATTTTGCCACGAAATTAAGTAAAATGGTGGACAGCACCACCGGCACGCCGCGGAAGCGTTCCAGCAGCCCCGCGCCCAGGCCCCACAGGCCGCCGGCCGCCGCGCCGCCCAGGATGGCAATGGCAATGGTCAGCCAGGGCGGTATGGGCGGGGCATAACGCGTGGTTAGCGCGGTGGCGGCCACGGCGCCTACCAGAAACTGGCCCTCGGCGCCGATGTTCAACACCCCGCTTTTAAAGGCCACGCCCGCGGCCAATCCGGTTAATAACAAAGGGCAGGCCGTGCTGAATGTGCCGGCCCACGCATAGCGGCTGCCCATGGCGCCGCGGAACCAGGTTTCCAGCACATGAATCGGCGGGTAGCCGGCAAGGGCCACGCCCAGCAGCACCACCGCCATGGCGCCGATGGCCGCCGCCGGAGCTATGCCGAGGTTAATAACCCGCCGTAAAAAGGCGCCACGCTCCCGGCCAGCGTCAGGCTCAATGGCCACTATTGCGGCCACGGCCGCGGTTTCCGGCGCGGCATATTTGGGCGTCTGCGGAGAATCATCCATGCGCCAAGCGGGTCCAATGCGACTGCGGTATTAACATTCCAACGGTTGCTGTGTTGAAAGAATACGGCGGTATGAGAAGGCGTGCAAAAATAACGTGGAAGCCGGCGGCCACAGCCACATTCGGCGCCGCAACCACCGGCAAGCCGGCGGCTATATACACGGTTTATTGCCGCGTGCCCCAGATGTGATACCGCGCGGCGGGCTTACCCCTGTCCCGCATCGTGGGCTTCCATTTCATCCCGCGGGCGGCTTTTCCAGCGGCGGTGAATCCATAGGTACTGGGTTGGATCGACACGTATGAAATTTTCCATGGCACGCGTGTAGCGCCGGGTGATATAGCGAAGTTCATCGTCTTGCTTGCGCCAATCTTCGGGATAAATAATATCATTCACGGACATGTCAAAAGAGAAGCGGTCGCCGCGTCGCCGCGCGCAGCCGATGATCACCGGAACCTGATGCTGCATGGCCAGCAGGCCGATGCTTTTGTACGTGCTGGCCAGGCGGCCGAAGAAGGGGACGAACATGCCCTTTTTTCCCGCATCCTGATCGGCAATGATGGCCAGCACGCCGTGGCGTTCGAGCACCTGCTGCGCGGTGGTGGTGACGCCGCTGGAAAAGCCGCCCGCG
>JAJZCU010000144.1 GCA_021828935.1 Planctomycetota bacterium
CGAACCGGCCGGGCCCGCCAGGTTCAGCGCGCCGCCGGCCACGGTCAGGGGGCCGGAGAACTGATTCAAGCCCGAAAGCGTGACCATGCCGGCGCCTTGCACGGTCAGGCCGCCGGGGCCGCCAATGGTTTGATTAATGGCGATGTTGTGGCCGTTATTGTTAATAATTCCGCCGGCGGCGCCCAGCGTCACGGAATTCAGGCCGCTGATAAAATTGGCGTTGTTCTGCGTGGCCGCCAGCGTGCCGCCGTTAAAGTTGAAGCTGGCCGTGCCGCTGGAATGGGTGACGCCGTTGGTTAATAACGTGCCGCCATCAAGGTTGTACGTGTACGTGCCGGTGGAACCATTGCGGCCCAGGATAACCTGGCCGGTTCCGCCGGTGGTGGCGCCGCCGTCGGCGTAAAATGCCACCGTACCGCCGGTTTGGGTGATGGTTCCGTTGCCGGTGGTCCCCTGCGATCCGGCAATTAAATCGGCGTTATTAAGCAAATTTACGTTGCCGCCGGAGATGTTCAGGGCGCCGGCGGCGGAGTTAAACACGCCCACTTCAAGGTCGCCCTGCGTGCCGGCGCTGGTTCGCACGTTAAGCGTGCCGCTGCTGATGGTCGCCGTGCCATTGGCGATGCCGGATTGCCCAATAACAAACCATTGGTTGACGTCGGTCGTGCCGCCGGTTTGGGTAAATGCGCCGTTGCCGCCATTGCTGCCGCCGATGCGGATGGTATCGGCCTGAACCACGGCGTGGCCTTGCACGACCAGCGCGCCGGTATCAGTGGCGGCGTTGGCGACGTTGATGTCGTTGGCGGTGGCGTTGAAGGTTCCGGAAACAGTAAGCGTGGAATTGTCAACGCTGGCGCCGCCGGCCGCGGTGGTGTTTCCACTGATTTGCACGGCGCCACTGTCCACGGTCAACGACCCACCAAAACTGTTGTAATCGGGCAGGGAAAGCGTGCCGGCGCCATAGGAAGTCAGGCCGCCGGTTCCGCCAATGTTCTGATTTAAGCCCATGTCATAGCCGTTGTTGTTAATAAAGCCGCCGCCGCTGTTCAGCGTTACGGAGGTAACGGCCGTCATAAAAGCGGAGTTATTTTCGGTGGCCTGCAGCATGCCGCCGTTGAACGTAAAGGCGGACGTGCCGCTGCCGCCGGTGATGCCGCCGGTTATCAGCGTGCCGCCGTTGAGGTTGTACGTGTACGTGCCGGTGGAACCCAAACGCCCCAGAATCACCTGGCCCGCGCCGCCCTGGGTGCGGCCCCCGTCGGAATAAAATGTGACCGTGCCGCCGGTCTGGTTCACGGTTCCGTTGCCGGTGGTCCCGCGCGACCCCAGCACGATATTGGCGTTGTTAAATAAATTAACATGTCCGCCGGAAATATTGATCGTTCCGCTGGCGTTGTTAAATACGCCCGCTTCAAGATCCCCCTGGGTGGTTGAGG
This sequence comes from Planctomycetota bacterium, assembly GCA_021828935.1. GTDB lineage: Bacteria > Planctomycetota > Phycisphaerae > WQYP01 > WQYP01 > JAJZCU01. Next base: position 1,437 of record JAJZCU010000144.1, read on the forward strand.
CGGTGCGGATATTCAGCGTGCCGCCGCTGATGTTTGCCGTACCCGTGGCCGCGCCCGATTCTCCCACCACGAACCATGTGCCGGCATTCACCGTGCCGCCCGGCTGTGAATACAGCGCGGTTCCGCCATTGAAACCGCCCACGCGAATGACATTGGCGGTGATGGAGGCGCCGTTTTCCACGGTCATTGCGGCCGCGCTGCCCGGCGCGGTTGTCAAGTTTATATCGTTGTTGGGCGTGTTGATGGTTCCATAAAGATCGATGCTGCCATTATTGTCAACGTTCACGTCGCCGGTGCTGGAGACCGTGCCGTGAATGTCCACGCCGCCGTTGTTCACAGTAAGCGTGCCCGGGCCGACAATATCGCCATTGATAACAAAGTGGCTGTTGAGGTGATTGTTGATATTGACATTGTTGTGAAGCTCCAGCCGGGCGTCAATCCACGGGGCGTTGGGCTGCGTGCCGTTGTACACGTCGGCGGTGATGTTGGACGTACCGGTATCGCTGGCCAGGATCAGGTTGGTGGCGTTCTGGTTGCCAATGGTGTAGCCAGTGTCGCTGTTAAATATCAAATTTCCGACGGTGCGGGAACCGCCCCACGCGGCCCATGACCAGGAGGAATTTACCGCGCCAAAGTAGGCTGTCTGGGAGCCCAGCTTGGGCACGCCCCCAACCCACGAACCGCCGTTGTCCCAGTAACCGTAGCCGCCGACGGTCCAACTCATGGTTTGGTTGGGGGAGGAAGGCAACTGCCACACTTTTACCCATTGGGCCTTCAGGCTGGTGGGAAAACTGGCCCAGGAAGGGGGATTTCCCGGCCAGCCGCCGATGGCCAGGTTCATAAGTAAATACATGTGCTGGGCCTGGGCGATGTTGGCGCTGTTGCTGCCGACAAAGCTCACGGGGTTGCCGTTGAAATAAAAGGTGATGCCCTGGGGCGTCCACAGTGCGCCATAATTATTAAATGAGGTGGTGGTGTTCACGCCGGTGTAATAACTGCCGCTGCCGGCGGACTGCGGGCCGCCGGAGCCGCTCCAATGGTACGTGGCGTCGTAATTGTACATGCTGGCATACGTTGGGAATGGGGATTCTTCCACATCAATTTCGGGCGGCCAGCCATTTTGCAGCATCCAGAACGCGGGCCACGCCCCCAGCGTCTGCGGCATTTCCATGCGGGCTTCCACGTAGCCATAAGTGAAGTTTAATAAGCCGCTGGTGTTAATGGCGCCGCTGGTGTACGCCTGCCCGCCGGTGGATTGGTTGGTGGCGGTGATGGAAAGCGTGCCATTGTTCACGGAAACGTTCTGCGGCTGCACCCAGGTGGAGGAACCGGGGGTGGTCTGGGCCCAGGGGAAATTCGGATTCCATTTTAATGGGTCCAGCGAGTTGCCCATGAATGTTGATGAGAAACGCAGTTGATAACCGGGCAGGGGTGGATTTGCCCGGGCGCCGGCGGCGGCGGCGGCCAGCACCGCAGCGGCGGACAAAACGGCAACGCCGCGAGGCGAAAACAATTTCGACGATTTACGCATGGGGCGCTCCATCGGGCTGGGGGGTCTAGGGTTCCGTTCCGGCAACTATGGCTACCCTCCTCCGCCCATTGATCCATAGTCAACCCACTATAGCAAAACGCGGCGGGCGAAAACAAGAATAATGTTTGACAAATTTAATTTTCCGCGTCATCGGATGGCCCTTCGGTGAGAAGTGTCGCAAACAGGCGTGTCGCAGGGGAAATTGCGACAATCGAATTAGTTTCGTTGCACGCGCCTTCGCGGGCGCCGCATATGTACACTTTGCGTGGCGCAAAACGGCACTTTTTTTGGCGCCGTTGTTTCAGTTGAGAAATCCGTTCCCGTCTGGAAACGGCCTTCCGCCGCGGGACGCAACAGCGGCGCCATTACCGGCAGCGTCGGGCCGACTTTATTTCCGAGTTCCCCCGCCGTGTCCGCGTTAATTGCGGGGCGCCCTCTGGGCCACCCGCGGTGGTCATTTACCGGCGCGATTTTTAGTTGCGGCTCCGCTGCCCTCTATCAATTTAGGTAATCCATCGCCAAGCCGCGGCGCCACGGCCAGACCCCGTTGGCGGATGGGAAACAGTTGTGACACACGCCACGGCGAAACCGCGGATGATGCGGATAACGACTCGGCGGACGTCTGGCGGCCAGCGGTGCATCGTGTCCTCAAAAAGATTATGAAGGTAGGCTGGAAGCGGTTCGCACGTTGAGCTGGTGCAGGCCCCAAATTGTGAAGGTGTGATTACCAGCAGTATGGAGCTGATTTCCGCCACGCCGACAGAGTGGTATATTCGGGAAAATTGCAAGGCGCCATTTCCGGCAAGCATGGTTTATGCAGTCTATATGAACGCAAATATGAGGGTGTATGAGTGCCGCGCGGAGCATGCAGCGCGGGATGATCCGAAGTGTCCGGTGGACTGGCAGAACCGCTATGGAGATTTGATATGGAAAAACACTTTCTAAGTAATGTGGTAAGCGACGCCGGAGCGCCGTCGTTTCAGCCAGAACCTTGGTACAACCCAGATGGCGACTGCATCATCCTGCAGATTGCCGATGAGGCCTTCGTCGCGCAACGCGTTGACGAGGTGTTGACCGTTTATGATGCGGTAAGCGACGGGCGAGCCATCGGTTTCCAGATCAAGGGAATTCGCGCGATGATGGAAAAATTTGGCTCGGACGGCCTGAGCGTGATTTCCGAAGCCGACTCCCGCGGCGTCAAAAAAATTTCCGTCGCAGCGCTGTTGCTGGCGGCCTATGAAAACGGACCGTTTACGTCCGCCCGGCGGACCGCGTACGCGTCGGTCGCCGGGTCTCCTGCGAAGCCTCCATTTATCTCGGCCGACGAGATGCGGTTCGCTTGAAAAATGCATCGCGCCTGGGCACAGCGATGGAACGGGCGGTATCTCGCAAACACATGGCCACGCATCCGCCGCGATATGAAATAATGCTCGCGCGGTTTTTGTGACACTGAATTTCAATTGCGGGCTGCCTAATTCCTCGATCCCTTTTTTATTCTGCAAGGCCGCCTTTCTTTCACATTCCTTTCATAATCATCCCGCTATCCTGTACCGCGTGACAGGCCGGAGACGTTCTTCGGCGGTCCGCTTTTTTTCATACAGGAGTATGGTTTATGGTTCCCACAACGCTCAACAAGTGGTGCAAGGTCGCAACTGTCGCGGCCACCATCGCCGTCGCGGGTATGGCCCTGGCCGACCGCGGTGATCGCAACGAAAAGACCGTGAAAATGTCGGCCCTGCCGGCCGCGGTGAAGACCACGCTGGAGAAGGTGGCCAGCGGCGGCCGCATCACGGAGCTCACCGTTGATCACAAGCATGGCAAGAAGGTCTATGAAGCCGATGCCAGGATCAATCACAAGAAGTACGAGATCAAGATCAAGGCGAACGGAACCTTGATCAGCGAAAAGCTCGACCGTGGCGACGGCGACGGGCATTAAGCGCCGCGTCATATCGTTCCGCACTTTGTTCCGTGATCCGCCCTTGGTTGGGCCGCCGGGGCCGGTGGAGTTTTCCGCCGGCCCCTTTTCGATGCGCCGTGGGAACGCAAACGCGTGGCCGCTGCGCGCTGCGATTATTTCGGGTATACTCGCCGGCCATGAATGCCAACCAACTTTTAATCACGGACGCCACGCTGGTGGACACGGCCACCGGCGCCCAAACCGCGGGTGATATTTTAATTGTGGACGGTCTGATTGCTGAAGCCGGGGCGGGCCTGCGGCTCCAGGCGCCCGAGGCCCGGCGTCATGCCGCTGGCGGCTGCCTGGTGTCACCAGGTTTCATCGATATGCATGTGCATTTACGCGAACCGGGGCAGGAGGCCAAAGAAACCATCGCCACGGGTTGTGCGGCGGCGGTGGCTGGCGGTTTTACCACCATTTGCTGCATGCCCAACACGTCGCCGGCCCTGGACAGCGATTCACAGATAGAATTTGTTTATAAGCAAGCCGCGTCGGCCGGGCGGTGCGCGGTGCTGCCGTTCGGCGCGATTACCAAAGGGCGGCAGGGTTTGGAACTGGCCGAAATGGCGCTGATGCGCGAGGCCGGGGCCATTGGCTTTTCCGATGATGGCGTGGGCGTTGGGTCCGCGGCCGTGATGCTCAAGGCATTTCAATACGCCAAAATGCTTAACGCCCTGATCAGCCAGCACTGCGAAGAACCCACCCTTTCCGGCGGCGCGATGCACGCGGGACCGACCGCCGCCCGGCTGGGCATTGCCGGTCTGCCCGCGGCCGCGGAAGAATTGATGATCGCACGCGATCTGATATTAAACCGGGGCGTCAACGCGCGGTACCATGTGCAGCACATCAGTACCGCCGGGGCGGTGGAATTGGTGCGGCACGCCAAGGCGACGGGGCAGGCCGTCACCGCGGAAGTCAGCCCACACCATTTGTTGCTAAGCGATGAGGCCTGTGGCCAATACGACGCCAATTGCAAAATGAACCCGCCGCTGCGCACCCGGCACGATGTTGCCGCCTGCGTGGCCGGCGTACTTGATGGAACCATTGATTGCGTGGCCACGGATCATGCCCCGCATACGCAGGAAGAAAAGGAACTGGAGTTTGACAAGGCTCCGTTCGGCATCGTGGGGTTGGAAACGGCGCTGGGGCTGTACGCCCGGGCTTTGCTGGCGCCGGGCAAACTGACCTGGCCGGCGTTGTTAAACAAAATGTCCACGCGCGAATTCCCTTGATCTGGAA
>JAJZCU010000145.1 GCA_021828935.1 Planctomycetota bacterium
GCTGGATGAATTTATTGGCAATGACGCCATGCGCGCCAAGCTGGGCGCCATCGTGGATAACGCCAATAAAATCAGCGCCAGCGTGAAGCAGGCGGCGGCGGGGCGCTCCAGCATCTTTGGCGCGGGGGCGGCGCCGGAAAAGAAGGATTTGTTCCTGGAGGGCAAGCGCCTGCTGGTGGCCGATGACGAACCGAACATCCGTCAGACGCTGTCGGATATTCTCACCCGTTATGGTTGTGAAGTAACCTTGGCGCGCGACGGCGCGGAGGCCTGCCTGGCGCTGGAGACCACCGGCGCGTTTGACCTGGTTATTTCTGATATTAAAATGCCGCATCGCACCGGGTACGAAATTTTCGCCATCGCCGCGGCTCGGCCGAAACCCATTCCGGTGATCCTGATGACCGGCTTCGGCTATGATCCGAATCACAGCATTGTGCGGGCCCGCCAGGAGGGCCTCGCGGCGGTGATCTTCAAGCCGTTCAAGGTGGAACAATTGCTCACGGAGCTGCGCAAGGCCCTGACCGTGGCGGCGCCGGCGTAGCGGGATTATCTTTAACTGATGCCACAGACCGAGGCGGTGAAGATGCGCCCTGACAGCTTGGCCGAAGAACTTAATCGTGATCCATTTGTTCCCCTGCGTATTCATCTCAACGACGGTCGGGCCATCGACATAAACAACCCCGGCCCGTGCTTCATCGCGCATCTTGCATTGTACATGTTTCACGTTCGCCGAGAGGGCGACGTGCGCGCCGACAAAATGGAAGTGATCGCCCTGCGAAATATTGCGTCGTTTGAGACGATGCAATCGTAAGCGGCCAAGATGGCGACTCGCTTTTGGGGGGTGGGCTTCCGGCCCGGCGTAGTCATATCTACGCGAAGATTTGATCTCCAATGGCAAGCGGAAGATCCGGCGGCCAAGATGGCCACCCCCCATTACGCTGACGGCCACCGCGCACTTTACTGATTCTCCGGCACGGACGCGGTCATCGCCGGGCTGGCGAAAGTCTCCGCGCCCGCGGCGCGGCGGCGAAGGCGCCGCTCGGCGGCGGCCACCATGAAGGTGGCCAGGCCGGCGAACAGGGCCGCAAAGGCCACGCCCAGGCGGGCGTACGGCAGATGCACCGAATACCAGTGATAATACAAGGCGCACAGCGGGCTGATGTCGCGGATGATTTTGCCGGGCATGGGCCGGTGTTTGCCCAGACATGCGTCCACAATGCCCGCGGCCACGTACGGCATAAACCACACCGTGACGATCCAGGCCTTGCTGATGATGGAACTGCTTGGGCCGCTGGTGCGCTGGGCCGCTCTGCGAACCGCATACACGCCCAGATAGGCAAATAAAATAATGGCCCCTGTTTCCACGATCGGCCCCGGCGAAAGCTTGTACGGCGAGCCCATGGCGCAGAAGAGCACGGCAATAATCAGTGCGGATAAAAGCGTTAATAACCCCAGGGGACGGCGGCGTCGGCGGTTCTCGGCGGGCGCGCTGTTGGCGGTGTCCCGAGCGGGGGCTGTCGGGGCGTGGGGCGGTTGAAAAAGTTTCTCCGGGGCTGCGTTATCGGCGGGCGCGGGAACGTCGCGCCGCAACCGGCGCGGCAATTGATCCAGCACGGCCGCGCCGCTGACGGGAATGGTTCCCAACAGCAGAATGGTGGCCAGGGCCACGAAAAACTCCAGACGCGCCGCCGGCACGCGGGCAAAGCCGAACAGGCGCCAAAGTTGGATGACGCGGTGGTACAGAACCACGCGGTGGCGCAGGCCGATATAATTGGCGGCCGTCCAGAGCAGCAGCAGGAGGATGCCCAGATAATCGCCAAAGGCGGGGCGCAGCGGATAACGGTATTTTCGCACAGCGCCCGCGAACAGGGTGATGGTAAAAAGGGGCAGGGCCGCCAGGGCGATGTTGCTTAAGGTTGATCCCAGGATATGTCCGGCCAGCAGCAGCGTGCCGGCATGATAATAAACCGCGAACATCAGGAGAATGGCCGGCACCAGGGCAAAAGAATGGTTGATCATTAAAATCACGCCAATGGCGATGAAAAAGGTGTTGTACAACACCCCGTTGATCAGCGCCCCCAGGGCCAGAAGCGTGCTCCAGAGGGCGGTGGAAAGGAGCAATATTAAATTAATAAATATCCAGGCCAAGTCCGAATGGTGGCCGCGCGGGTAGACCACCAGCCCAATGAAGAAAAGGGCCAGGGCCGGGGCCAGGGCCGTGCTGAAGGCGCCGTAAAGATAGCCCCAGACGGCCACGGTGGGGCGCACGGGCATGAGGCGGTTGGATTGCATCATGCCGCTGCGCACATCGCGCGAAATGCTAGACCCCGCGCTGAACGCGCCAAAGCCCAGGATCAGCGACTGAATCACGCAGAGCCACCAGGCCCAAAGTTTGTATTCGTACAAGGCCGCGTGCGGCGGGGCATTGGGACCGTGCGTACCGGCCAGGCTCAACTGCATCAGGCCAATGATGGCGACCCCCGCCAGCAGAAACAGGCCAATAAGCACCGGCCAGCCCCCGCGCAGGCGAAAGGTGGCCCACGAAATGGCGCTGTCGAAGACATCTTGAACGGCGCGGACGATCATGCTTTTAGTCCTTTGTTGTGAATGTAGTGCGTGGCCGCGAGAGTCCGATGGGGGCTGCCGCATCCAGGCCGTTGGACAAGGCAAATGCGGTCGCTGCGGGCCACGATCAGGCCTGCTCCGCTGGTACAATGTCCGACGGCAGTGCCTGGTCGCCCGGCTGCACATTGGTAAAAGAACTTAAGTACGCGCGTTCCAGGTTTGGCAGTTCAGGGAAAAACGCCGCCACCGGCAACCCCGCGCCAATTAAATGCGAAAGCAATTCCGCAGCCGACTGTTTTCCGGCGGCGTATTCCAGCGAAAGCATGTCACGCGCCAACTGGACATCGCTCACGCCCGTGATTTGTTGGGCCACGTTGCGCGGCTGGCCATCGACCTGCGCCAGCAATATCCCGTAACGGCAGCGGCCGCCTTCGCCGGCGCCGGCCACCTGATCCACGCTGCCGAAGCGTACCAATTGTCCGCGCGACATGATGCCAACATGCGTGCAATATTCGGCCAGGTCCGACAATATATGTGAAGAAACGATTAATGATTTGCCCACATTGCGCAGGTAGATCAGCAGGTCGCGGAAGTGCATCCGCCCGACGGGGTCCAGGCCGCCAGCGGGTTCATCCAGCAGAATTACGTCGGGGTCGGGCAGCAGAGTGCGGGCAATGCCCACCCGCTGGCGCATGCCGCGGGAAAGGGTGGCAATGCGCTGTTTGCTTTTTTCCGTGAGCCACAATTTTTCCAGCCAAAAGTCGATGCGTCGTTCGGTTTCGGCGTGGCTGACATGATACCCGCGGCCAATAAAGCGTAAGAAATTACGGACGGTCATTTTGGTGTAAAGCATGGGCACGTCGGGGGTGAATCCCACGCGGGCGCAATACGGGTCGCCGGGTCGGCCCACCGGCAGGCCCGATACGTGAATGTCGCCGCGGGTGATTTCCTGCAGGCCCACCACCGCGCGCAGCAGGGTGGTTTTGCCGGCGCCGTTGGGCCCGATCAATCCCATGAGTTCGCCGCGGTGCAGGGCAAAGGACGCGTTTTTTACCGCGTCCAAGTTGCCAAAGCGCACCGACACATTGCGCACGTCCAGCAGGGGCGCCGTCAGCTCCTCCGCGTGCGGGGCGCCGTTACGCTCGCTGGCCGCCAAGCCGGAGGCCGCGGCCCTTCCTGCGTCCAACTGATCGGCGTCCTGATTCGTGTTCATAGTTTGGCCCTCGCGTTGTGGCATGGTATCATCTGGCGCCGACCGTGACTTCGCAAGTGTTTTATTTTGTGAATGTGGCGATGTCGTAGGCGGTACGCTGGGGCGCCTTGGTCCGGCCAGTGTGTCTGGGCCGCGTTTCCGGGGCCGCATGTGCGATGCCGGCGGGCCGGCCCGTAAAGCTGCTTTTTTGGAGCCTATTTTTTATGAAAACTATTCCCGTGGCCGCCCAGATGTACACCCTGCGTAATTCCATGGAAAAGGACTATTTGGAGGCGTTTCGCCAGGTGGCAAAAATTGGATATGCCGGCGTGGAGTTCGGCGGGCCCGGGCCGCTGTCCCACAAAGATTTTAAGAAATTTCTGACGGATATTAATCTGCAGCCTGCGGGAATGCATGCGTCCATAGACGTACTGGAAAAGGGTCTTGAGCGCGCCGCGGACCAATGCCAGGAACTGGGGGCGCTGAATCTGGGCTGCGCCTGGATGCCCGAAGAGCGCCGCAAAACCGCGGCGGATTGGAACGCGGTAACCAAAAGTTTGAACAGCATTGGTGAAAAGCTTGATCAACGCGGGATTACTTTTTTCTATCACAACCACGATTTTGAATTTCAGAAATTTGACGGCCAGTACGCGTTGGACCTGATCTTCGCAAAAACCGACCCGCGTTTCGTGAAGGCTGAAATCGACACGTACTGGGTGCAGCGGGGGGGCGAAGATCCGGCGGCATATATGAAGAAATTGCCGGGGCGGGTGCATCTGCTGCACTGCAAAGACATGGCGGCGGGGCCGGAAAAAAAGTTCGCCCCCGTGGGCACAGGCGTCCTGAACTGGAAGGAAATTTTTAACGCGGCGGGCCCGGCCGGGGTGCAGTGGTATATTGTTGAACAGGACAATTGCTACGACGTGGACCCGGTTGAATCACTGCGAATTAGTTTTGAAAATATGAAAAAGATGGGCCTGGCGTGACCGTGGCCCGGCCAGTTGGATGCAGTGCCGGCGGTTCAGACGCAGGGCCCGCGGACGCAGGCTTCAACGGCAAACGATTAACATGAACGGACAATTCTTATGAGCAACATCGGTTCTGTTCCCCCCGCGGGGGCGGGATACTCCCAGACGCCCCAGCGGCGGCGGATACGTCTGGGATTGGCCTTCCGCATTGTTACGTTTTTATTATTGCTGGCTTCGCTTACGGCCAATGTGGTGCTGGTGGTGATGTTGATGGGGTCGTTGGCGGCGTACAACGGCCTGCGGGCGCTTGACAGCGTGGCGCCAGGGCCGGGCGTGCGGCAGGTGGTGGTGCATCGCGGCAAACATAAAAGGATCGCAATTATTCCGCTGGACGGGACGATTTTAGGCGGGGCGGTGGATACCATTCATGATTGCGTGCGCCTGGTGGAACGTCATAAAAAAATTAAGGCCGTGGTGCTGCGCGTTGACTCGCCCGGGGGCGGCCTGACCGCTTCGGATGAGATTTATCATGATCTTATGAAGCTGCGCGCGCGGCACGTACCAATTGTGGTGAGTATGGGCGCCATGGCGGCCAGCGGGGCGTATTACGCATCCATGGCGGGGCAGGAAATTTACGCCGAGCCCACCACCACCACCGGCAGCATCGGCGTGATGTTGCCGGACTTTCAGTTGACCGGGCTGATGAAGAAAATTGGCGTAAAGCCGGAAATCATCACCAGCGACCAGGCGGTGTACAAGGAAATCGGTTCGCCGTTCGGGCATTTCAAGCCCAGCGATATTCTTTACATAAAAAAGCTGCTTAATAGTGCCCAGGGGCGGTTTCGCGCGGTGGTGCAAAGGGGCCGGGCGGGTCGGCTGAAGGCGCCAATTGATCATATTGCCGTGGGCAAAATATGGACGGCCCGGCGGGCCCTGGCTCTGGGTTTGATTGATAAAATTGGGTATTTAGGCGCCGCCTGCCGGGCGGCCGAGGCGCTGGCGCATCTGCGGAACGCCACCATAGTACGGCTGGAACCGCGCGGCACGCTGCTGGACCAAATCGGCGTAAAGACGCCGATTCCCACGATGCGCCTGCAGCTTTCGCCGCAAATGCTGCGGCAGATGCTGTACGGAGCGATCTACGGCGGCGGCGGGGTTCAGGCGATCGGGCGCGAATGAAGGCGCCGGCCGACGGCCGGCATCCGGCCCAGCGCTGTGCCGCCGGCCTGCGCCGCTTTGACACCGCGGGCGATGATCCCTACTATTTTAATTATCATGGTGTTTTACAAGTCAGCTTTTGGCGCCCGAGGAGGTGCATTTTGATGTTGGAACCTATCACTCAAGCGGGTCTATGGGCCCACACGATGGCGCTATCCA
>JAJZCU010000146.1 GCA_021828935.1 Planctomycetota bacterium
GGCCATGCCGCCTATTTCGTGGCCGATGTCGCCAATCGCCAGCAGGTCGAACGCGTCGCTGAAGTGGCCATCGCCGAGTTTGGCAGAATTGACACCTGGGTGAATAACGCCGGCGTTTCCATTTATGGCCGATTGGATGAAGTTTCAGAGGACGACAGTCGGCGGCTGTTTGATACGAATTTCTGGGGCGTGGTGAACGGATCGCTGGTGGCGTTGAAATATCTCAAAAAGCAGGGTGGAGCGTTGATTAACATGGGCAGTGAAGTTTCCGATGCGGTGGTTCCACTTCAGGCCATGTATTCAGCATCAAAGCACGCAGTGAAGGGGTTTACCGATGGGCTGCGGCTGGAAATTGAGAAAGTTGATAAGGCGCAGGTTTCGATCACGCTGATTCAACCCACGGCGGTGAACACGCCGTATCCGCAGCACGCGCGCAATTATTTATCGCAGGAAGCCAAGCTGCCGGACCCGCAGATTGATCCGCAGCAGGTGGCCGATGCGATTCTGGATGCGGCCGTGAAGCCGCGGCGTGACGTTACGGTTGGCGCGATGTCGAAGATCAACACCACGGTTGCGAAGATGATGCCGGGCCTGGGCGACAAGATGGCCGCCAAGCAGGTCAATACACAACATTACAATGCCCCGGCGAGAAATCCGGCTGGCGCGCTGCACGCCACCACGGACACCGGCCGCACGCATGGCCGCACCCCGCAGGAAACCCACGCGGGGTGCGATTGAAGTGCGTCTGCCCCACGCCCGGTCGCCGCCGCACACGCGCATCAGCCCCACCTTTAAAGGTGGGGTTTGTGCGGGCGCGCGATTGTTTATTACACCACGTTGACGCTGCGGCCCATGCGGCGTTTGCGGTTCATCACGGCCCGGCCGCCACGGGTGCGCATGCGGGCACGAAAGCCCAGTTTGCGGACGCGCTTGGTGTTGCTGACTTTATGCGGGTAATGCACGATAAGCTCCAAACAAGTTTCAACCGCAGCAATCCGCCGCCCCCGGCACATATTGCGGGATGCACCGGCGGGCATCGGTTGTTTCATTTCGCCCGTAAGGCTGCTGGTCCGAAGCAAAAAGAACGTTCTTAATGCACCGTGACCATCACGGCCCCGTATACCACGTTGCCCTGGCTATCAACGGCACGAATGCCGATGCGGTGCGTTCCGCGGTGCAGCCGGGGGGTGATGGCGGTGAAGGCCTCCTTGGGCGAATCGAAGATTGTATTGGAAGCTTGCGCCAGATGCCACTGTTTGTGGGAATCAATCTGGAAGCGCACGCTGACAATGGCGCACGATTTGGTCCAGGCAAGCCCGCTGACGACCACGCGCCGGCTGGCCCTGGCGTGAGCGCGCAGCTTGCTGATTTGCGGCAAGGTGTTGCAAATGCGGAACGGAGCGGTCACGCGGGCCGCGTATTTTGTAGTGGCGGCGGTGTTATCGGCCGCGTCGCTGGCGATCACCTTAATGCGGTACTTGCCGTCAGGCACGGTGCGGGTGTTCCATGCGAAACTGGTTGCGGTAAGCTTGCGTTTGATGGTGACCCACAGGTGCGTGCCCACCGTGCGGTAGAGCAATTTGTAGGTCAGCATATCCTTGTTGGGATCGGTGGCCGCCCATTGAATGTTCATCGTGTGCTGGGGGGCGGCGGCGCCTGGGGGGCCGTCAACGCGGTGGGCGGCAACGCTTTGGACGGTGGGGGGCAGATTTTCTGTTTCATAAACAATTTTCATGTTCTGCACCAGCGGCGAATGGGCGGCGCCGGCGCGATTGGCGTTGTGGGTGGCCAGGTTGATGCGATATTGCAGAAAACGGGCCGGGGGGCTGGTGATCTGGGCGTATTTGTTGGCTGGCAGCGGGGCGGACCATGGGCTCCAGAAGCGTTTGTTCTCATGCACATTTTTGACGTTTCCGCTGCGGGTTTGCACGGTGGCCCACTGGCCGGCGCCAATCCTGGCCAGCATGTTCACCACGCCCCAGTGGGCGGCGTGGCCGGCGTCCAGCACTTTGCTGGTGTACACGCCGCGGGCCGCGGAGTTGGGGGAAAGATTGTAAATTTGACCGCTGTCGGCGGTGCCCAGAAAAATACCGCCGTTGTTGGCCCTGATCATGCTTAATATATTATTATTGTGGAGGCGGGCCACCAGGGTGCGGGTCTGGGTTCGGGGGTTGTATTCCAGCAGGCGCCCGTGGCCGCCCGTACCGATGAACAAGTTGCCGTGTTCCTGCACCATGGAAAGCATGACATCGGCGTCGCGTAAGATCACGCGGCACTTGCCGCTGGGGGAAATTTCCCACAGGGCGTTGCCGCCGTGCGGGGAGGATGGAAGCGATGGCATCATGGCGGGCATGCCCAGTCCGGCGGGGGGAATAAAAGCCGGAGGGGATTTTTTGGCGGCATGATGTTTTTTGGCCAGGGCTATTTGCGCGGCCAGCATTTTGGCTAGATTCTGCGGCAAGAGGTCGCCGTTGACCACCGCGTGGCCGCGGGCGCGCCAGCCGATTTTCTTGTGTTTCGGCGGGTGCTTGCCAGGCTTTTGGCCGGGCATCGGCTTGCCGGGCCGGGGCATTGGTTTGGGGCCGGGCTTCGCCAAGGCATGGCCGGCGGCGGCGGGCCGGCCCAGATGGTGCATCTCCGGGCCAAACGCCTGCAGGCCCGATTCGGCTGAATTGGGGGCGGCGGTGGCGGCGAAGATGTCGCCGGCCTTATTGACTGTTAATGCGGAAACTTCCACGGCCCCGGCGTCCAGCAGTACAAAGGCCTTTTTGGTTTTGGGGTTGATGCGAATGATCATGCCTTCGGAGGCGGTGCCGGCCAGCAGGTTTCCGCGGTGGTCCATGGCCAGGGAAAGTACGTTGGTGGAATGGGTTTTCAGCAGCATGGTGGCGTGGCCGGCGGGGGAGACCTGCCATACCTGCCCGTGCGGCCCGGTGGCCAGATAAATGTTGCCGTCGGGGGCGGGCAGGATCGCCCAGATGTAACGTACATGCGGCTGGGAGAAGAGTACTTTGGCGTGAACTTTGCCATTTTGTTTAGTAAGCCGCAGCAGCCGCCCGTGGCGTCCGCTGGCGCCGACGAGCAGATGCCCATGCGGGCCCGTGGCCATGGCCAGAATCTGGTCCTCGTTGCGTGGCGGGGCGTAGTAGACCTGTCCATGATGGCCGGCCAATTGGTACACCTTTCCGGCGGGGGCGGTGCTAAAGAACAGTTTTCCGCCGGGGCCCTGGGCAAAGGCGTTGATAAACCCGAAGTTGCCGGAGCGCAGCACCTTGTTTAACTGCCGGCCCAAGGCCAGTTCGCCGTAATTGTTGACCACGGTATTGGTGAAATGCCCGTGGGCGTATTGGGCTTCGGTATTGGTTTTCCAGTAAGCGGGATGAACGGCCAGAGCCGGCACGGCGGCGCCGCAGATTAATGTTGCGGCCGCAGCGGCCATCAAAAGACTGTTAATTTTGGCACTGCTAAGGGATGCACGCATGGAAACTCCAGAACTAAATTTGGCCGGCCGGATCGCGCGGCGAGAAGTAAAAAATTCAGGACAACGGCATTATTCCTAAAATACCACGAACCGCCGGATCAGGACCCGCCAAAACCTGGAAAGCCGCCGGGAAAGCCGGGCATGCCGGGATGTTTTGGCACAAAGCGGTTGTCGGCGTGGCGGGCCACGGTGATGGTAAAGTTTTGGCCGCCGCCTTCAATGACGGCGTGGGCGGGCACGCTTTTGGCGACGGAATTAAACAGCGGAACCGTGTCACTGGACGCATTTGCGGCGACCATGGCAACGCGCGTCATGGGCAAATTGGGCAGCTCAACGGAGCTGCTGGCCGTGCCATGCGGCGCCAGAAGCAGTCGCAGATAGAGCCGATTATTTTTATATCCGAGAATACGGCGCACCGCAGCCAGCAGTTCATGACCGTTATGCGGAGAGAATCGGTCCGGGAACAACATGGCATCTTCGCCGAGGGCCTGCGTGGCGGAGCCAATAAAGAGTTGATATTGGCCATCCGCCGTGTTCACCGGAATACGGACCTTCATTTCCACGGAACGCGACTTGCCGTCATACGGCTTGAGCGTGACAAAGGCCTTGAGCATGTCGCCGGGCGCCACATGGCTGCGGCGCAGACTCACGTTGGTGATCTGGGCGCCATGATCGGCGGAGTCAACATTGACTTTGATTTTAATCGATTTTAAGTGGCGATCCTGAAACGGGTTGTCGGTAAGCATGGCCACGGGCAGCATGGTGGCTTTGGGGTCGAAGTTTCCGGTGTCGTCGCGCTGGTCCAGCCGCAGCACGGTGTGGCCGAAGGCGATTTTGCCCGATAGATGCACGGTGTAATTGTGCGGCAATTTGCGCTGCGCCGTGAGGCTGGCGGCCAGGGCGGCGGTGAGCATTTCCGGCGTGGTATGGGGCGATGGATACAACGTGTAATGAAAATTTCGGTTCAGCGTGCCGGTGTGATTGCGCACTTCGATTTCAACCGGCACGCGCAGCGGCTTAAGACCCAGGCCGCCCACGATGCCGGTCATTTCATCGGTGAGCAGCGCGCCTTTGACATGGTAAGTTGTGCCGATTTTAAACGATGATTTAAGGTCCGGCAGAATGGTGTAAATGTAGCTGGTGGCAATGGGCAGGTTGATGCGGCCCTGGGCGAAAAAATTGTGTCCAAAAGCGTAGACATGTTTTCCTACGACGGCCGTGACCGTGCCAATGGCGCAGGCGTCCATATCGCCGGTCATCAACGGCACGGCAATGGCAGCGCCGGGCACCAGTTTAAGGTCTCCGGGCTTGAGGGCTTTCATGCCGCCCAGCAGCGGAGTGGCGCTTCCGGCGGCGCCGGCGGCAAGGGGGGTTAGACCGCGGCCGGCAAAGGCCTGCGTTAAAAATTTGACCACCGTGGGGCTGGCGTTGGACAGCATCAGCGGCGAGGCCAACGGCTCCATGCGCGGGCCACCGGCAGGCACGGCCAGCGTGTGCGAACCAAAGCCCGACGTCGCACTGCTGCCGCCGCCGACGCCGCCGAACTGCCGGGCCAAATTTGCCCAGCCGGGCCGCGACAGCGCGCACGCCCGCCAAATGTTGTGGCCGCCGGCGCGCCAGCGGAAGTCCGAGCCGCCCCCTCTGGCATCGGCCAGCGTGGGCTTGTGCCTGGGCATGGGTATCCGGAGCATCTGCCGAATGGGCTGCACGCCGCTGATGGGGTCTTTGGAACGGGCCCATCCGAAGGCGATGGCGCCGATAAGTTTGCCGTGGATAAACACCGGCGAACCGCTCATGCCTTCAATGATGCCGCTGTGTTTGAGACCCAGGCCCGAGCAGCGGACCAGAATGGCGTTCATTTCAGGCTGAAAGTTGCTGATGACATCGATCACGGTGACGTGGAATTTCTGAATTTTGTCGCCGTGCATCACGGTCAGGCCGTAGCCGGTCATGCCCGGCGTGATTTTGTTTTCAAATAAGAATCGTGCGGGGTCGGGATTCTGAAAGTTATTCGGGTTGACCACCGCGGCGTGGCGGGGCTGGAGGGTGACGTGCGCGGGAGCCGGGGCGGTGGCCGCCGTGCAGACCGTGGCCGCCGCCAGGGCCAGGGCGCTGGCCGCAGCGCCAATTCTTACGGAATTTTTCATACAAATTACCTGACCAAGTGAACCTGCCAAAAACCTGCCGCCGCGCGCGGCCCGACTTTGCCTTCAAAAAAGCCTGCCGCAGGCCCACACTGCCTGCGGCTATGCACTTTTGCTTCGGGCGCCGAAGCCTAGCGGGACACGCGCGCTGTTGCAAGAAGCGCCGGTCGCGCCCGCTCTGGGGCACACCCGCCCCAGCAGCCCCGCCCGACCACGGAAACACGGCGGTGATCGGGGCGCGGCCACGGACGCCTGTATGTTGCCGCCGCGGGGTCAACGTTTCGCGTCGGCGCCGAGGCGGCGGTATTTTTCCACCGCATTATGAACCCCACGCTGCAGGGGCAGCGGTTCGACGCCGATGGGACATTCGTGAAGAAATTTCTACCGGCTCTGGAGAATGTTCCCAAGGCATTTGTGCATGAGCCGTGGCGTATGCCCAG
>JAJZCU010000147.1 GCA_021828935.1 Planctomycetota bacterium
AAGGGGACGAATGTTCATCAGTAGGTTCTCCTGTTGAATTTTATTAAAATTAGTCAAGTCATTGGGGCGCCCGCCACCCGGCGGGCTGCTAATTCGACGCAACGCCCGGCGTTACATCATGTCCATCCCACCCATGCCGCCCATTCCACCCATGCCACCCATGCCGCCCATGCCACCCATACCGCCGCCCATGCCGCCCATTCCACCCATGCCGCCGCCTGGAGGGCCGCCGGCATCTTTGGACTGCGGTTTTTCCACAATAATGGCGTCGGTGGTCAGCAACAGCGTCGCCACGCTGGAGGCGTTTTGCAGTGCCGTGCGTTCCACCTTGGTGGGGGTGATAATGCCTGCCTTTACCATGTCCACTTCATAATCAAGGCTCAGGGCGTTGAAGCCGAAGTTGCCTTTTCCGGCACTCACCTTCTTCACCACCACGGCGCCCTGTTCGCCGGCATTTTCCGCGATGCAGCGCGTCGGCTCCTGCAACGCCCGCCGAACAATTTCCACGCCGGTCTTTTCATCGGCGGAATCCGTCTTCACGGTATCCAGCACATGCAGGCTGCGCAACAGCGCCGTGCCGCCGCCCGGCAGAATGCCTTCTTCCACCGCCGCGCGGGTGGCGTGCAGCGCGTCTTCCACGCGTGATTTCTTCTCTTTCATTTCCGATTCCGTCGCCGCGCCAACATTAATCTGGGCCACGCCGCCGGCCAATTTCGCCAGGCGTTCCTGAAGTTTTTCACGGTCATAATCGCTGGTGTTGGTGGCGACTTCCCGCCGAATTTGTTCAATGCGGCCCTGAATGGCCTTGGTTTGGCCGGCGCCTTCAATGATGGTGGTGTTGTCATTGTCGATTTCCACCTTCTTAGCCTGCCCCAAATCCTGCACGCCGATCTTGTCCAATTCGATCCCCAAATCTTTCATAATCGGCCGGCCCCCGGTCAGTATTGCGATGTCTTCCAGCATGGCCTTGCGACGATCTCCGTATCCCGGCGCCTTCACCGCCGCCACGCTCAGAATGCCGCGCAGCTTGTTGACCACCAGGGTGGCCAGGGCCTCGGCTTCAATATCTTCGGCAATGATTAACAACGGGCGCTTGGCCTGCTGAATTTTTTCCAGAATGGGCACCAGCTTGGTGGCGCTGCTGATTTTTTCCTCAAACACCAGAATGTACGGCTTTTCCAGGACTACTGTCATGTCTTCCTGATTGGTGATGAAATTCGGCGACAGATACCCGCGGTCAAACTGCATGCCCTCCACCACATTGACATAGGTTTCCAGCGATTTGCCTTCTTCTACGGTAATCACGCCGTCCTTGCCGACCTTCTGAAATGCGTCGGCCATGATGGCGCCGATTTCTTTATCATTATTGGCGCTGATGGCTGCCACGTTGCTGACTTCGTTCTTATCGCCGGCGTTTAGCGGCTTGCTGAGTTTTTTCAAATTGGCGCTCACCGCCTCTACGGCACGGTGAATGCCGCGGGCCAGCGCCATGGCGTCGGCGCCGGCGGCCAGGTTGCGATAGCCTTCCTTGAAAATCGCCTCCGCCAGAACGGTGGCCGTGGTGGTGCCATCGCCCGCCACATCGCTGGTTTTGCTGGCGGCCTCTTTGACCAATTGCGCGCCCACATTTTCAAATTTATTGCCCAGCTCAATTTCCTCCGCCACGCTTACACCGTCTTTGGTCACGGTGGGCGCACCCCAGCCCTTGTCCAGCACGGCATTGCGGCCGCGCGGGCCCAAGGTGCTTTTCACGGCTGACGCCAGCTTGGTGACGCCTTCCAAAAGACTTTTGCGGGCCTGTTCATCGAAAGAAATTTGTTTGACTGCCATGGGGTAAGACTCCTTTTAGTGCAGCATGTTGAAATTCAGTTTTGCAGCCGCCGCCCTATGCGCGGAACCAGTGTTTCCGGGGCATTAGCAAGAACGATACCAGTGCCACCGCCGCCGCCCGAGTGGTCGGGTCAATGTGCCGCAAGCTGTTGTAAACCAATGCTTTATCGCACATCTATAAACAGTCCATGCGGTGCATGCCCGCATCGCGGCGCGCTGCCACGGCGGCAGCAATCGGCGGGTGGAACCGGTGGTTTTGTCAAAACGGCAGTTGGGCCAGTGTGTCGCGCGGCGGCCAAACGGGTATTATCCGTGCTCCGCCTGGCGCCGCTTTTAGTTGGCCGGGGGGGCTCCCCGCGGCGGCGGCTGGTGATTGGCGCCCATCATTTTAAGAGGCAAGCGTGTTGACGTTGGCACAGATTCAGCAGTGGCAACTCATGCTCATCTACGTGCCTGCGTTGGCCATTTTTGCGTTATGGATTTACGTCAGAACTAAAAACCCGGAGGCCCCGGTCCAGATTGCCGAGATTTTCACCCATGTGCTCACGCTCGTGGTCTTTACGTCCATCCCCTTAATTTTTTGGGTCGCAGATAAAAAACATTTTTTAGGACCGGTGGTTTTTGCGCTGGGCGCTTATCTGGGTTCCTGCCATATTCAAAATGTGGGCGCGCGAAAATTTATCCAGACAGTTTTGCTGCTCACGCTTTTGTTGCTGCTCATGGCCGGCGCGGCCCATGGAAAGTGGCGCATGCCGTGACGACGCCATTGCCCGGATCCGCGCCGTGGCTGTTTCCGTCGCTAACGCTTCCGGCTCTGATGACGACGGGGCAATTGACGACTTACCCATCATCACTGATCATTGCGCATCGTTCGCTATTCACTGACGTTACCGGAGCCGTCCCCATGAACCACG
Organism: Planctomycetota bacterium; assembly: GCA_021828935.1. GTDB lineage: Bacteria > Planctomycetota > Phycisphaerae > WQYP01 > WQYP01 > JAJZCU01. The sequence goes on from JAJZCU010000147.1 coordinate 2,745, forward strand.
CCCAGTTGGCCACCAAGTTGAATTCAATTGGCCAAGGCCATGTCTACACTTTTTATGATCGCCTGCCGCCCGAACAGCAGCAACGCTTGGATGCCCAACTGGATTCCCTTGATCTGGACCTGGTCGCCCGTCTTATTGATACGGTGGTGCAGGAACCCGCTCCCTTCCAGCTGCCGCCGGATGTGAAACCGGCCCCGTATTATCCCTATGAACCGCGTAATCCCGCGGAAAAAGACAAATATCAAAAGGCCTTCCGCCGCGGGGAAGAACTGCTGCGCGCCGGGCAGGTCGCGGCGTTTGTCGTGGCCGGCGGACAGGGCACGCGCCTAGGCTGGGACGGTCCCAAGGGTACATTTCCCGCCACCCCCGTAAAAAGGAAGCCGCTGTTTCAATGCTTTGCGGAATTTCTGCTGGCTTTGGAAAAGCGTTACGGACCGCAGCCAACGTTTTATATTATGACCAGTCCCCCCAATGACGCGGCCACCCGCAAGTTTTGGCGCGACCATCAATATTTTGGTATGAAACCTGAGAACGTGATCATCTTCCCGCAGGACGTACTGCCCGCGGTGGGGTTCGACGGAAAGATACTTCTGGAAACTCCCGGTTCGCTGGCCCTTTCGCCCAATGGCCACGGCGGCTCGCTGCTGGCCCTGTACAAAAGCGGGGCCACAGCGGACATGGCGCGCCGCGGCATTACGCAGATTAGTTACTTTCAGGTGGACAACCCCATCGTGCGCTGCATCGATCCGTTGTTCATCGGCCTGCATGATCTCGATGGCGCCCAGATGTCCAGCAAAATGCTGCCCAAGGAATACGGCAAAGAAAAACTTGGCAACTTTTGCCTCAGCCGCGGCAAAATACATGTTATTGAATACAGCGGCTTTCCTGATGCACTGGCCGAGGAGCGCCTGCCCGACGGCCAGCTGCGCTTCCGCGCCGGTAGTATCGCCCTGCACGCTCTGCGCCGCGATTTCGTCGAGGCCCTGAACCACCATGGCTTCGCGCTGCCGTACAACCGCGCGGATAAAAAGGTTCCCTGCGCTGACCTTTCCACAGGGCAGCCAATCAAGCCTGAAAAGCCCAATGCCGTGAAGATGGAATCATTCGTGTTTGACGCATTGCCGCTGACCGACATCAGCATTATTTATGAAACCAACCGGCAAGATGAATTCGCCCCGATCAAGCAACCCACCGGCAATGATTCAGTGGAATCATCGCACGCCATTACCACTTTGCGCAATGCTGCCTGGCTCGAACAGGCCGGGGTGCATGTTGCCAGAACGACCCAGGGCAAGCCAGATTGCGTGATCGAAATTGCTTCCGGCGTGGCCCTCTACCCGGATGATCTGCTGCCGCGGAAGGAATCGCTGCGTCCGATAAAGGCCAAAGAAGAAGTGTACTTGGGCTGAATTGGCGTCCTTAACCGTCCGGCCGGGGCCGCCGTTGGCCCGGCTTTGGAATGAAAAAGTGCGTCCAGCCATGCCGGACCATGCATCTATCCCCCGCCACTGCCCGTAAGGCTTTTTAGTCAGTTGGCATTGGCAGGAAGGATGACCGTGGCTTCGGGTAACATGAGTCCCTGGAAATCAGACTGTGGCGGCGGCGCGGCGTTGCTATCGGCCCCCGCCCGGTTTAATGAAGCTACCGGCCAGGCCCCGCAGTACCCTCCGCCCGAACCGGTGGAAACCGCTGGCAACCGGCCCCCGCGCAGAGGATCCCGCTTGACCCGCTCACCAACTTCACAAGCCTTGGCCGGTCATTTGACCGACATGGCCGCCGGCAATCACGCCGCGCTGGCCCACTGTTACGACCTGCTGGGTCCGGTGGTTTTTTCGCTGGCGGTGCGCATGCTGCGCGACCGGCAAGCCGCCGAAGATGTCACCCAAGATATATTTACGCAAGTGTGGCGGCAGGCGGCGAATTACAACACCGAGCGCGGCTCGCCGGAGGCCTGGGTGATGACCATCGCTCGCAGCCGCGTGCTGGACCGTTTACGCAGCCGCCGCGCTGGCGTCGTGCTGAAAACCGTAGGCGAAAATTTGCCCGAAGCTCCCGCGGCCGATGACTGGCCCGACGACCTGGCCATTACGCGCGAGGACGCAGCGAAGGTGCGCCAAGCCTTGTTAACGTTGCCAGCCGATCAGAAGTTGGCCATCGAATTGGCCTTTTTTGAGGGTCTTACGCATGTGGAAATCGCCCAGCAAACCCAGGCGCCTCTGGGCACCGTAAAAACGCGCATTCGGCTTGGCCTATTAAAAATTAAAGACCAGATGGAATAGTAGGAAATAATTCCGACGGCTGAAATATGACCGGCCGGAACGCTCGGCCGGCGCATCGGCCCCCGGCGAATATTGTTCCACGGTCTGGAAATTGCTCAACACAGGGAATATGAATATGACCAATGCGATCACCGTCAACGATCCGTTGTTAGACGACGCCGCCGCGGAAGCGTTGCTGGCCAACACGCCCATGGAATCGCAAGTGTTCGCCCGCGCGCTGGCCGGCTCCAACGCCGCCACCGATGCGTCTTACGCTGCGCTTCAGGAAACGGCCACCAAGCTTTCCGCCGCCGCCCCCTACATGCAGCCGCCGGAATCCCTGCGTGAACGGGTTCTGCTGGCCACGGCGCCAAAACAATTTAACATCAATGATTATCGCAAGACCATGCGGGCGGATGCGGAAGATTCCATCCCCTGGTTCTGGCGCTGGGGCCTGGTGGCAGCCGTGGTGGCCTTGGTGGCCAGCGGCTACCGCAACTACGCCTTGCAAAATTCCGTCGCCGTCTCCAATACCCGTGGAACCTTACAGTCGTTGCAAATGCGGCATCAGGCCCAGGCCCTGGCCATGCTGCTGGACCCGCATGTGGTGCAGTTCCCGGTGCGCGGCAGCGTGGGCCCCAACGTAAGTCCTGCGGCCGCACCGTTAATTGGCAAGTTTTTGGTTGACCCCGGAACCCACCGGTGCATGCTGGTTATGCCGCACGCCGTATTTTCCCCCACGGAACAGGTTCATTGGACCATCATCAGCGGCGGGGTGCGCCAGCAATTCACCGGCCCCGCCGTCGGCGCCCCGAACGTGTTCTATCTGCCCGGCACGCTTAACAAGCCGCTGAGCGGGCAAAGCCGCGTGAACCTGCGCATCGCCAGCGGCCCGCAGGTGGCCAGTTTCCACAGCCAGTGAGGCGCGCGGGGCAAACGCTGCGGAGATTACGCGATGCCCACGCCCAGGGCATGCACGCATGTGGGCGTGGGCGGATGAATCGGCCGGGTACGGGCGCGCAAAACGGTTCCGCGGCGGCGTC
>JAJZCU010000148.1 GCA_021828935.1 Planctomycetota bacterium
GCATTGTGCCCGGCGGCGCGCTGGCTGATGGGGTGATGTACCAAACCTTGAATTTTGGCCCGGGAATTGACCCGCGCCGCTGCGGTTTGATTCTGGCCAGCACCAAGGGAAATATTGCGCTCAATGAGGCCTGGCTCGACCAAACCATTCGCGGCGCTGCGCAATTAGATCAGGCCCCGCCGGACCTGCACACGGACGCCTTGGGCCTGGCCAATGGCCGAGGACTTGGTGGCCCCGTGTACGCCGTTTCCACCGCCTGCACCAGCGGCCTTACGGCGCTCATCGATGCCGCGCTGTTGCTGAACTTCCCGGCGGGCGTTACGCCCACCGACGGGAGTACGGGCGATAAAGATGGTGGCCAGAATTCGCCCACTGCCATGATGGTGGTGGCCGCGGATGCCGCCGGCGGTTTCGTTTGCGATGGTTTCAGGGCCTTAAAGGCGCTGGCGCCGGAGCCGTGCCGACCGTTTGACAAACAACGCCGCGGCCTGACGCTGGGCTCGGCCGCCGCCGGCTGCTTGCTAACAAAAGGCAAACGCCCCGGCAGCCTGCGTCTCTGCGGATTTGGCATTTCCAATGACGCCACACACATGACCGCGCCGGACCGTGCGGCGCGCGGGCTCACGCGGGCCATAGATCAGGCCCTGCGCATGGCGGACCTTTCGCCCGACGCCATCGACGCCATCGCCGCCCACGGCACGGGCACCCAGTACAACGACGCCATGGAAGCGACGGCTTTTGCCAAAATGTTCAGCCACAGCCCCGCCATTACGGCCACCAAACCCATCACCGGCCACACGCTCGGCGCCGCCGCGCTGGTGGAAACAGCGCTGATTTATATGATGCTGCGCAAGCAAACCCTCCCGCCGATTGCCGGCCTGAAAAAGCCGGAGTTCGCGCTGAATTTTGTGATGCGTTCGCCCCGGCCAATGCCCCTGCATTATATATTAAAAACATCCAGCGGCTTTGGCGGGTTTAATGCCGCCGCAATCTTTGCCCTTTGGCCGGAAGGAAAATCATGAGCCGGCAAACCCACATCACCGCCTGGCGTTCCACCGGAATTAGCGACGCGGCCGACGGCCATGTGCAGGACATGCCGGCGGATCTAACCGGCGACCGCCCCAGGGCGCTGGCCACGAAGTTGGCGCTGGAATTATTAACCCATATTCCGCCGGAAATGCGCGAAGCGACCGGCGTGTTCCTGGGGATGCCGTACGGGTCGCTGGCCGCCGATCTTGCATTTCAGCGCTCGCGCCGCGCCGATGGCGGCCAATTCGCCAGTCCTGCCGCATTTGCCCGCACCCTGCCCAGCACGCTGGCGGCACAGGTGGCCCTGGCCGGGGGCCTCTGCGGTCCGGGCGTGGTGGTGTGCGCGGGAAGCGCGTCGGGCGCTGTGGCCGTGGCCCGGGCCAGCCAGTGGATTTGCTCCGGGGCCATGGAATCATGCCTGGCCGGAGTGTTGCATTGCGGCCCCTTGGATGACGCCGCCGCCCCGGCTGCCTTTTTTTGCTTGTTAACCGCCGCCCCACCCGGTGCCGCGGGGCTGAAGTTGACCGCCCGCGTTGAAATTCCGACCGCGCCGCCCAGCGGCGTCATCACCACAGCGGCCGAAAACCTGGCCGCAATCGCGGCCCTGGCGGACATGATGACGGCCGCGGAAAAAACTCCGCAGACGCTAACGGCAACGGCGCAGGGAATCGCCGTGCGCCTTTGCGTAAGCCGTTAGGGACATTGGAACCGCGATTCCGAAATGCGCAGCGCAGGGTGCCAGAATGCAAAAACGCTTCGCGTCTCCCGGATCACGTTTGGTCGCATACACCCGGAACGGGGCGCTGCGGAGGACGGGACAATGCTGTGCCGGGCTGCGGCGCGGGCGTGACAGGGTGCTATTAAAAAATTCAAACCGCCGTTCATGCCGGAAAAGCCGCGGCGTAAGGCGAATGGTCAGTTGCAGAGGCCCACCGCGAAGTCACGCATCACGCAAAGCGCGGAAGCGTTTGTGTCCCACAACGAGAGACCCATACTTGTGGCCAGTGTGGCCTCGGGTTTCTCCGAGCCAGCTATCATTGCGTAGACCATAACCTTTGCCCGCCAATTGTCATTGCGCTCGCCATCGTCCACGGATTTCAAGAAGGCTTCAGCGCTTATTTTGAGATTTTCATTTTTGCATGCCGCGAGGAAGGCGTGTTCCAGGCAGCCGGATTTTTTGCCATCGGGTACAATCAGGTATCCCGTGCGCGGCGGCCCGTGTGTGAAACTGCTTGATGCCTCCGGTCTTGGCAGCCCGAGGCCGGAAAAAACATCACGCACGCTTTGCGACGTTCCCGTGTGGCTTTCCTCCGCGTCGCAAATTACGCCAATGGCCTCTAATTTTGAAAAGCCTTTTAATCTGACGAACGCTTTCATGTACTGCCGGAGCGTGACGCCTTCCTGTTTGAAATTAAAAATCTGAACAGCAAATGCTGTATGCGCATCAAGCATCTTCGACAGAGTTGCCACGTACGCGGCGCCCTCGACCAACAGCGCGAGAGTCTTCTCAATACGCTGAGGAATCACGTAATCGGCTGGCCGGTTTCGGCTCATCGCACATCCAGCCCGGCACGCAAAGAATCGGCAAACTCGTCGTAAGTAAATGTCTGCACCGATGTGGCATCTGAATCGTCACGGTCGATCCTGAAAACGCGAAGCCCATCGGGCGATTCCTCAAAGGCCACCACGGCGTGCCGCAGCATCTCTTCGTTGTGGGTGGTGCAAAAGATCTGGCGGTTCTGTTGCCCGACAAATTTAGCAAGGGATCGCCATGTGCTTTCCATGACTGTGGCGTAAAGGCCGGAATCAATCTCGTCAATGCAAACAATTTTCGCCTGGGCCGCAAACATGCCGGTGAGCATAAGCGCCACGCGGCAGAATCCGTCGCCCAGGAGATTCATCGGAACCAACTTGGAGCGGCCGATGTCCACCAGCACCACTGGCAGGTTTTGGCGCGCACCAACCACCATGTTTTTCAGGCGCGGATCGACGGCGCAGAGGCCGTCGACAAATGCCTTCTGTTGCTTATGTTCATAAAGGTTTGTAAGGGTGGAAGCGGTTTCGGCGGCGCTGGTGGAGCGCCTGGTGTGGACAAAAAAAGCTCCGTCGCCGCTTGGGGCGCCCGGCGGAGTCCGGATAACAAAGCCATTCGGATTCAGGTCCAAACTGGAATCAACAACCAGCCCGCCCGTGGTTTCCCACCGATACCGTACCCCCAACAGGCCATTGCCCGGCGAGTTGGCGCCGGTGGAAGGCAACGGGACCGCGCGTGCGGCGTCGTGCTCAACGCTTAGCCCGCGGGATGCTTCAATTATCAGACTTTGCGCGCCCTCGGCCGTCTGAAAGTCAAACTCAATGTTGTTCGTTGGGTCCAAGTCCATGAACGCCGAAAGAAGGCTGTCCGTCTGCGAGGCTGTTGCGTGGGGCATTTCGCGCCATAAACCCAGCGTGTTAAGCAATACTGGGGCGGTAGGATTGGCGGCCAGGGAGACGGCCTCAAGGACGCTGGTTTTACCGGCGCCATTGCCGCCTAAAAAAATATTAACGCGCGCGAGATTTTCTAATTTCAGGTATTCGATTCCGCGGAAGCGGTGGATTTCGAGTGTTTCAAGCATGGGTTCGATCCATTTAGCAACAATGCCGTTGCGCATTGTACCCGATTTCAGTGGCGCGCAGAAAATCGCGATCTGCGGCGAGCCGGGCCGGCAGCAAAGGGCGGTTCCCGCATGCGTTGGTTTACACTACGTGTCGGCAGCATGATGGTCAGCGCGTCCTACCGCCCAGCTGATCTCATCGGAAACCTGTGGCGATGGCGAAAGCGCTCGCGGCCGGTGCATCTTTTTGGTTCCCGCAATGAGCTCCTGAACCAATTGAAGATAATAGCCCTGGCGTTTACCGATGAAACCAAAGCACACCGCCACCCGAGAGGGCGGCTTATTGCTGCCCACTAAATGCCGCACGGCACGGCACGGCGGCTTGACCCAGGAGAACGGAAAATGCACACACCACCAAATTTGCAGAATAGCCGGTCGTTTGTCCCCGCGGCGCGGTCCCACGTCCAGAGCGTCCCGAAGCACATGCGCGCCGGCGTTTACGTGACCTCCTGGGCCGGCGCCGAAGCTAAGCTGGCGGCGCACAGGAATCGTCGAGATCACATCAATGGCGGTTATGAATCGTGCCAACTTTTCCGACGGCTCAAAACCGCCGGGACCAAACAAGAATACTGGGCAATGATCGACCAACATCGTTTCTTCGACGTTATGGCGGCGGGATTTTACCTGCTAAAGGCACGCCACGCAGCTCTTGGATGCGCTGCGGCCCTCCGACTGGGGGCAACTCTTGGGAAAAAAAGCCTATTAAGATTCGATCTGGGCCCCTACCCCTATTTTCTTGAACATCTCAAGTTGAGCAATGAGCAGTTCAAAAAGGTTTTCGGCGTCGTCGCGGCCAACAGGCCCAGGTACGTTGACGGTTTTATGAATGTCGTCTACCTCCTTCCGGCATCCTCTCTCGCGGCCTGGTTCTACGATCGCGCTTCCCGGCACGCTGATATCACGGTGCAAGCAGCGGTTGCGGGGCGGCTTTTTGATCACCTTCGTTCCCGGCGCCGTCCCGTGCCGCTTTCACTAATCCGCCGCGCGAGGACCTTTGCGCTTGTTCCGGGGTATCCGCGATTCGTATACTTATTTTTGTCGCGCCCGGGGGGCCGGCTTTTTAGGCGTACTCTTAAGGTATATCTTCGTGCGGGTTCGACCAAAGACATTTCCATTCAGTTCTTATTTATGGCCAGTGCAGCAAAGACACGTTACCTTGCGGCCCATTTGCGCCAGATCACCGGCGTACACATGCAGAAGAATCGTCTAAAACTGTTGAGGCAATTGGCCGCGCGTTTAAAGAAGTCGGCGGTATCGCCGGGGTAAGCTTGGCGGACGGGAGCCTAAATTCGGCTCGCCGTCGGCAACATGAAACGTCATGACACGACACGGCGCGCAAAGCTGAATAACTGCATAGGAATTTCTTCGAGCGTCCGCTGGATGGCGTGCCGGAATATCGCTTTCCGGTGCGCAAGGGGCCCACCGGAAAAATCGGCGCCGCACCGACCGCCGCGGCGTATGCCACGCGCCTCCCCCCAAGCAAATTGCCACGCCCCACACGAAGCCTTTTGAGTTTCGGCGTCCGACGCATGATGCGCCGTGTGCCCGGTGCCTACCCCTGGGCCGGAGACATGTCGCGACCCGCGCAATTCTGCCGATTTGTCGGCTGCGGGGCCGCCCCCCCAAAAAAAAAATCAAAAATTTTACGTTTTTTTGTTGCACGTCCGGAAACATGTGGTATTCTTCCCGTGTCGACTGCGCTTCTCTCGACTTTGTTCCCGAAAATTCGATGTACTGGTCACCACTTTCCGAGCTGCGGCGTATGGAAGGGTTCTTCAATTCCCTAGGCTCCCAGGGCAAGCCCAGCGTTGTCGACAACCCGGACCGCGAACGGAGCGTTCGCACCCACCCCCAGCGCGAACCGGGCGTTCAACCCAATGCCGACAGCGATTCCTCACCATCATTGCTTAGCCGGCCCGGCAATGTCAGCAGCACCGCCCTGGTCACTTACACGTTTTTTGGCCCCCGCGGTAACACCATCGAAACCATTGAGCCATCAGGCCAAGTTACCAAAGATGTTTTTGATGGCGCGGGACGGAACACGTTCCAATACGTCACCGACGGCGGCGCCGCCCTGGGCACGCCCACTAGCGGCGTGCTGGCCCGCGTAAGCTATGTGGCCGCTTATTTTGATAACGCCGACCGCACCATCGCCAATGTGGATGTCGGCACCAACGGCGGCCAGCCGTGGTCGCGCCCCGGCAACACAATTCCCGCCGCCACCGAATTGGTATTGGTCACGCTCACCGGCTACAACCCCGCCGGCTGGGTGAGCACCACCACCGACCCGCGCGGCATCGTGCAAAAGAACAACTATGACACCATGGGCCGCACCGTGCAGGTGATCAACGCCT
>JAJZCU010000149.1 GCA_021828935.1 Planctomycetota bacterium
CGCTTTCTTACCTGCAAGAGAAAATACTTCAGCGTCTTCTGCTGGGCCGGCCCCTGCAAGTGGGAACTGCCCAGGGCCGCCTTCAGCTCCGTAATTGCCGCCGTGAGCGCCTTGGAATGGGCGCCGGGCAAATGCGCCGGCCACAGCGCCGCGGTTTTTGCAACCGCATCTTTTTTGTACGCCCGCAGAAAGTACCGCACCGCCTGCGCCCAATGCCCGCTTTTCTCCGCGGCGCGAATGGCCCGCACTTCCATGACCATCCGAATGCGCTTGCTGGAACTGTGCGCAATGGCCCGGTGATACGCCCGATACGCTCTTTTCCAATGCGCCGCCGCGGCCGCGGCTTCCGCCCGGTTAAAGCTGCCGTCGCCGGTGATCGTCAACTGCTTGACCTTGGCCACCGCGAACCTTTCGGTGTTGCCGTTGATCAACACCCGTATCGTTCCGTTTTTGTATTGCCGGACCTGCGCATGCCGGTAGTTAAATCCATTGGCATTCACCGTATCGGCCCTGGCCGCCGCTGCGCCGGCTACTACCGCGCCGGATAGCGCCGCCATGCACCAAAAATGGATTTTCATAACAACTCCAAAAAGCCGCCTGAATACCTGGCCCTGCGCCGGGGAACGCCGCCCTGCCGACATCCCGTTCCGCAGGGGCGAAACACGCTTCACCACGTTTTATTCTATCCTGCCGCCGCCAATTCCCGCAGGCTGCGCTACGGGGCCGTATCGCCGACGGCGGCATTGGCGCCGGCTTCCGCAGCCGCCGCGCCAGATTCGCCCGCGCTGCCGCGCGGGCCGCCGGTGGCGTTCGCCCCCACACACAAATACAGCACCGCCATGCGCACGGCAAGACCATTGGCCACCTGCCGTAAAATCGCCGAGCGTTCCCCATCGGCCACCGCGGTGGTGATCTCCAATCCACGGTTCATGGGCCCGGGGTGCAACACCAGCACATCGGGCCGGGCCCGCGCCAAGCGCTGGCGGTCGAGCCCGAAAAATCGCGTGTATTCCCGCACGCTTGGAAACGCCGCCGAGGCCAGCCGTTCAAACTGCACGCGCAGCATGTTAATCACATCCACCTGGGGCAGTATGGCATCAAGGTCATGGGAAATTTCGACCCCCAGGCGGCCGAGAGCCTGCGGGCATAGTGTGGCCGGCCCCACCAACGTCACCCGCGCGCCCAAGCGAGTGAGCGCCCATATGTTGCTGCGGGCCACGCGGCTGTTGGCAATGTCGCCCACAATGGCCACATGCAAATCTGATATTTTTTTGCCCCGCGCCGCAAACACCTCCCGCATCGTAAACACATCCAGCAAACCCTGCGTGGGGTGTTCATGACTGCCGTCACCGGCATTGATCACGCTGCACTGCACGGCCCGGCTAACCAGCCCCGGCGCCCCGCTGGAACGGTGGCGGATGACAATCGCATCGACGCCCATGGCCTCGATATTACGCACCGTGTCGCGCAGGGTTTCACCCTTGCTCACGCTGCTGGTGGAAACTGAAAAATCAACAACATCCGCGCTTAATCGCTGCGCCGCCAGGCTGAAGCTGGTGCGCGTGCGCGTGCTGTCTTCAAAAAACAGGTTCACCACCACTTTGCCACGCAACGCCGGCACTTTTTTAATACTCCGGGTGGAAACTTCTTTGAGCGCTTCAGCGGTGTCCAAAATCGCCAAAATTTCATCACGCGAAAGGTCTTCCAACGCCAGCAGGTGCGGCCTGGTCCAGATTCGCCTCGCCTGCTGGACGCTCATGGCGCCTCCGCATCAATCATGGTTACGACATCCTGGGCGTCCGTGGGCCGCAGCAAAACCTCGATACGGTTCCGCGCGGAGGGCGGCACGCTGATGCCGACATAATCGGCCGAAATCGGCAGTTCCCGGCCGCCGCGATCCACCAGCACCACCAGGCGAATGACCTTGGGCCGGCCAAAATCAACCAAGGCGTCCAGCGCGGCGCGCACGCTGCGACCGGTGTACAGCACATCATCCACCAGCACCACAACGCGGTCATCGAGCGCAAATGGTATGTCCGTGCCCTCCGGAACCGTAATGCCCCGCGCCCCGGAGAGATCGTCACGGTACATGGTGATGTCCAGCGCGCCGGTGTCTATGGGCGTGCCGGAAGATTGTTCAATAAGTCTGGCCAGCCGCGCGCCTAAAACTTCGCCGCGTCGCCGAATGCCTATGATCGCCAGTTCGCCCACGCCCCGGGCTTGCACCGCCGGATCGGCCAGGATGCGCTGCGCTAAATCAGCCAGCCGGGCCTGCATGGTCTGGCTGTCAATGAGCGTCTGCATGAAGTTTCGCCGGTTGCATGTGGACTTCCTGAGGCGCAGGCGCCCGGTGCGGCCCGCGCCGCCATGGCGTTGCGCCGGGGGCGCCCCCGCAAATGGCCCTCGTGCTGCCCCGCCAGTTTTACCGCCGCAGCATCATGGCCCGCGCCGTTACCGCCGGCGTCGGGTGGCCAGAATGAACAGGAACAGGTTAATAAAGTCCAAATACAGCCGCAGGGCGCCGCTGATGGCCGCCTTCTGCTGCATGCCCGAGCCGCTGGGACCGGCCATGTACATATACTTGATTTTCTGGCTGTCATACGCGGTGAGGGCCACAAACACCAGCACGCCAATGTAATTGACCACCTGTGCCAGCAACGCATTCTGCATGAAGATGTTGACGACCATGGCAATGATCAGGCCGATAAGCGCCATGAGCGCCATGTGCCCGATGGATGAAAGATCTTTCTTGGTCACCGTGCCAATGACCGCCATGGTGGCAAACGTGCCGGCGGTAATCAGGAATGTGGACATCAACGCGGTGTGGCTGTAGACCATCAGCAGGCTGGAAAGCATCACGCCCGTGAGCGCGGAATAGAGCATGAACAGCAGCGTGGCGGTCATGGCCGACATGCGGTTGATCCAGCCGGAAATGGCCCAGACCAGGCCAAAATTCGCCAGACAGATAAACAGCACAATGCCCGGATTAACAAACAACGCTTTGCGTACCGCCGTATCGTCGTTGACCAGCAACGCCATGATGGCGCTGATGCCCAGACCAATGGTCATCCAAACGTACACACGGGCCAGAAAACTTCGCTGCAACAGTACGTCAGCGTTGTACCCCGGCGATGCGATCGTATCTGATGCGCCTCGATACATAATGAAACCCCTTTGCTTGAAAGTAGCGAAATCCAATCCATCGACAATGTACACGAAAGGGCTTTGGCGTGACAAGTAGCGCCGAACGGCGCCAGCCGCAGCGGGCGTGGCAACATTTTTGCGGAATCTGGGCGCCTGCGACCCGCGCGCAACGGCGACCGGCGGCGGAAACGTATGTGTGCCCCGGCGGCGGGATGCCGTTCCCCCACACTTCGGCTACAATACCGTAACGACGCAGGTTAATCCCCCGCGATTGGCGGGCAAGGTTGCCCCCGGGACCATTTCGGGTTGCCGCGCCGCCCATGAAAGGCCAGACACTCCATGGAAATCAGCACCACTGTTGAACCCGTTGAAAATGAAGTCCAGCCCGAATCGACCGAATCGCCCATTCCAGCCAAGCCGCCCCGGCTGCATAAATATCTGGGCGCCGTGGCCAAGGTGGAAGGCAGCGATCTGCACTTAAAGGCTGAAGTATTGCCGCGGATCCGCAAGTCGGGCCGGCTTATGCAGACCACCGGCGCCCCGCTGACCAACGATGAAATTGAGGCGATGGTGCGCGAAATTCTTTCTCCGGAACAATTGGCCACGTTCACGCAGAAGGGCTCGCTGGACATCGCCCACGCCATGACCAAGACCGAACGCTTCCGTATTAACATTTTTCGGCAGCGCGGCAATGTCAGCCTGGCGGCGCGGCGCATTAATCCCAAGATTCCAAACTATGAACAACTGCACCTCCCGGAAGTGTTTGAACGCATTGCTGAAAATGAACAGGGCCTGGTGCTGCTGGCCGGCATCACCGGCAGCGGCAAAAGCACCACGATTGCCGCCATGATTGAACAGGTCAACGCCCGCCGGTCGTGCCACATCGTAACCATTGAAGACCCCATTGAATATCTTTATCAGGATAAAAAAGCGTTTATTAATCAACGCGAAGTGGGCCTGGACGTCGAAACGTATGATTCGGCCATTCGCTACCTGATGCGCGAAGACCCGGACGTTATTCTTATTGGAGAAATGCGCGACGCCAATACCTTTCAAGCGGCCATTCAAGCCGCCGAAACCGGCCACATGGTCTTTTCCACCATTCACGCTTCCAGCGCCAGCGGCGCCATCACGCGGTTGTTGGAATTGTTCCCACCGGACCGGCACTTAAACATTCGACAGGCCCTGGTGGCCAATCTCAAGGCCGTGGTGTTTCAAAAACTGGTGGGCGCCATTGACCCCAAGATCGGCCGCGTACCGGTGGTGGAAGTGATGCTCTCGTCCCCGGCGGTGCGAAAGTACATTTTGGACGGTCGCGAGAATGAACTGGTGCAGGTGATCCGGGCCGAGCGCGGCACGGGCATGATCGACTTTAATGACATGCTCGGGCAGTTGGTGGAAAATGAAGTGATCCTGAGTCGCGATGCGTATCTGGCGTCGCCCAACGCCGACGAATTGCGGATGCGCATGAAAGGCATCAAGACGTGACGGGCACGGCGGACCAATGGCGGATTCAAGGCGCAGCGGGCGAGGCGCGCCTGCTTGCGGCGCCGCGGGCCAAAATTTTCGGTTGTTGGACCGGCGCGTTGCGGTTACAACCAACGCGCCTCCGGTCCACGCACATGTAACCGACCGGTGACGCTCTGGCGGATGAATTGGCAGTTCTGGGAAACATTATGCTTGCCGTTATGTACATCAACCCAATCTTCTGGTTGATCGCCTTGGTGATGGTGTTGCTGTGGGTTCGCTTCATCACCTGGGTGGATGAAGACCTTCGCAATTTGCCGAAACAGCCGGAAATGCTTTGGAAATCCATCAACTTGTCCGTCATGTTTCTGTTGCTGGTCGTGTTCGTTGCCGTACCGGAATTTTTTATTGCTCTGGCCGTGGCTATTGTCATGGTCGGCGCCGTGATTGGTTGGTACTGGGCCGTGCGCGTGCAGGAATTGGGCCCGGCTGGTCACCTTTTTACCGCGCAGCATCTGGGCATGAATTCGTTTGCGGGGGCCCGCGAGGAACGGCGGCTGGCCAAGCAAATTACCCTTTCCTATTGGCGCAACGGCAAACCCATTGATATTCCGGCGGCGGACGACCCCATGAGTCCCGGCATTACGCTGGCGGACCAAATCATTATTCAAGCCGTGGATCGGCGGGCGGAAGCCATCTGGCTGGTGCCCAGCCCGAATGCATACGACCTGCGCTTTTACGTCGACGGCGTGGCCTTCGCCCAACCGGCCATGCAACGCGCCAGCGCCGAACCGGTGGTGCAGGGACTTAAGCATCTGGCCGGATTGCAGGTCGACGAGCGACGGCGCCCCCAGGAGGGGCAGTTCACCGCGCGGGATGCGGAACGAAGCACCACCTGGACCGTGCGCTCCAGTGGTACGACCGCCGGCGAGCGCCTGATCATGACGGCTGACGAACAGAAACAGTGGCGGCTGCCGCTGGATCAGATCGGTTTGGCGGCGGAGCAACTGGCCACGCTCAAAACGCTGACCTCAGACACGGCGGGCCTGGTAATCGTTTCATCGCCGCCCCACTCCGGGGCCACCACCACGGCTTACTCACTGATACGCAGCCACGACGCCTTCACCAACAGCATTCAAACGCTGGAAACCAATCCCCGTGCCGACTTGGAAGGCGTGACGATCACGCGATTCCAAAAACGCGCCGGCGATAGCAGTTTTGCCAAGTCGCTGCAGTCCATGTTTTTGCAGGATCCCAATATTGTGCTGGTCGGTGAATGTCCCGACAATCCCACCGCGGAAGCCATTGCCAAATTCACCGCCGCCGGCCACCGCGTGTATTTAAAAATGGCCGCGGCGGACACCATGCAGGCCCTGCAACA
>JAJZCU010000150.1 GCA_021828935.1 Planctomycetota bacterium
ATCCCCATGTTCAATAGACTGCGCTACGTCGACGATTCGCCTTTTTCCCGCTGCCACCGCGATTTACGTCGGGCAAATTTACGGCCGGATTGCGTGCGAAGGGAATTTCAGCCGGGCTGATCACAACAATCGCCAGTCAAATGGGCGCTCTGAATGACAAAATCCGAGAGGATTCCCGCCTTGGTCCTGGATTTGAGATCGGCCACAGCTTCTTCGTGCCGGCGCAGTCTATTGAACATGGGGATGACTTAACTTGGTACGACAGCATTATTACAAACGAGATTACTCCGCTTCTTGAAGAATATTACGCAGGGCGGCCTGCGGACCTAACAAAGGCGAAAGAGCTGTTTTCTTCTCGCGTCGGAGCGTGATGTGGAAATTCCAATCCGCAACATTTTTTACATGCTGGCCTACGCATCCGAACGGGCAACGCTGCTTGACCCCGAAGGCTTTTCAGACAGTGATTATCGTGAGCCGGTGGATTTCTACGCCATGTTCCTCGTTGAATCTGTGCGCGACATCGTGCGAACCGGGATGTATCGGGAGTACAAAGAGCGCGCGGTTCGGCTGGCCGGCGTCCGCGGCCGAATGCTCTTCTCCGAGTCAATCGCGGACCTGTCGTTTCCCCGAGGTGAGGCAATTTGCCTCGTGGATGAACTTGACCCGGACGTTTGCCATAATCAAATCATCAAGGCAACGATGAATATTCTGGTGCAAATTCCGGGCCTCAGCGCGGGCTTGCGTGATCAGCTCAACGCGATACTGCCGTATTTTGACGCCGTCTCAAACGTGACACTAAACGCCCGCATGTTCCCGGCCGCGGCATTACATGCCAATAATCGGCCGTACCATTTTCCGCTATCCATTTGCCGACTAATCTTTCACGGCGTCCGGCTTGACGACCAGACCGGCGACTGGCAATTTTGGCATTTAAGCCGAGGAAAGTATCTGCGTTGGCTGTTCGAGAACTTTGTCTACCGGTTTTTGGAGCGCGAACAATCGGCATTCAGGGTGCACAGAATGGCAATTAACTGGGAACTACGCGCCGATGAAAACACACGCCGTTATCTGCCATCAATGAAGCCGGACATTGTTTTGGAGTCGTCCGCTCGAAAAATCATCGTTGATACGAAATTTTACCGGGACGCGCTTCCAACTTATCGTGGCCGCCGGCGTGTTCGAAGCGCGCATCTCTACCAGATTTATGCCTACCTCTCCGCGTCGGCGCAACTCGATGGCCGTCGGGCCGAGGGGATACTGCTGTATCCGATGGTGACTGATGAAATAGATCTTCGCTTTGCAATAAACGGTTTTTCGGTACGTGTCCGGACGCTCGACCTGGGCCAAGATTGGCGACTGGTTCATGAAGACCTTTTGCGCTTGCTCCTGTGACCATGAACCGTGTAGAAGGCGCGGCGCAGCGATTCAATGGGACCGCGAGCCGAACGTTGGCCGCGACGCTGCCGCCGCCGGGTCCGGCAGGTGTGCCAAGAAAGAACTCGCTTCGCCGCCGGGCAGGCGTCAGGCGCTGACAGTTGATTCCTTTAACTCCGCATCGCCGAGATGCTTTACCCAGCGTTGCTTGTCTTTGTTGAATACGGCGGCGGTTTGGACGTTCGAGCCCGCGTCGCGCTTCAGTAGGCCGCGCTCCTCATCGGTCGGGCCGCGTCCGCGTATAAAATGAATAATGTATCCGGCGGCCAACGCGTTGTATTCTAACTTGGCCAAGTCCCGTTCTAAGTGGTCTTCCCCGTAGTCAAGGCTAAGCTCGATGGCAATTGCGGGCACGTAAGTGCCCTCACGGAAATACTTAATGCATTTCATATGCGCGCTCTGGAAATTCTTTGACAGCACCGCCACGTCAAAATTGCCCCGGCGTCGTTTTTCGTTCGGCTTTGTCGGCCACTCCTTGTGGACCAACCCCGTTTTTTTCGCCATCACCTATTTCCAGCGTTCCCTTGAACACCTCCTCCGCGCGAAGCTGTTGGACAAGGCTGGTATGCAAGCAATGCTCGACGCGATGCATGTAGGGCGATCCAGTAAACTCCTTCACCATGCGCTCAATTACTTTTTCCACCGCCCGCTTCGCTTCACGAAACCAGTCGCCATCTGGTCGCTCACCCGACACAACAACCGCGTCTGCGGGCGGGTCTTCGCCATCCCCGGCCGCTACGGGGGATTTGGCAATTTCGTCAATGGCGAGGAGTTCGACTTTAAGCCACTTCTTGGCGGCCTCCAGGGTTTCCTTTGTTTTCAACTCAGCCTCCAAGTTTGTGCGGGGAGGTCGGATGCGAAAATAATTCTCGTACTCGCCGCGGTTATTGCGGAAGTCGCAGATTTTTACGGTCTGTGATTTAGGCCCATTGCCCACGTAGATGTCGCGGTCTTGGATTGTGATTGGCATTTGCGGCTCTCGAAAAAAAACGAGGCGTGAATTGGTTGCAGTGTAAGCCGCCATTAATCTAAATGTCAAGCGGGCGCGGACTGAGGAAAACGCGCGCCGGGGCTGAATTTTTTCGATACTTCACACGCCCTGATCGCGCGGCGTGGCGCCCGGCATATCCCCCAGCGCGACGACACATCGGCGCGCGGGCGGCCCTACAACGCCGTCGAGTTGTGTCGCCGCCGCGCGCCCGCCGCGGCCCGGTTGGGCCGGCGCGGGCGGCTAACAGGGTTGGACACTGGTTTCGAATTTCTGGCGCCGTGCGCATTTGCATGCACATTACGTTTCGGCTCACTGCGCCAGAGGTTCTTACGCCCCGCTGGGGCTTGCGAAATGGGGGGCGCGGCACCCCCGTTTTCAAACACGGGGCCAAAATCGCGCTGCCCCATCCGGGGCCGACGACCATCCATCGACCGGGGCATCATGCGTCAGCGTTTGCGGAAAACGCGGATCGACCTTTGCGGCGGCGGATGGCCTCACTTTGTTCGGCCGTACCGCACGGAGCGTCCGCGCCTCGTTCGATGCCGGTACAATGAATTGCCAACTACCCCATCCGCCAAGTGGCTGAAAGCCATCCACTTGGTGGTTGATTTCCGACCAAGGATCCGGTATCGTAGAAACTTGGTCACGCGAATGATGTGGAACATTGCATGTTACGGCGCAATATTGAAGATTTGATATTAACCTCACTTCACGACACGCCGGTGGTGTTCATTCAAGGCCCACGTCAGGCCGGCAAGAGTACGCTGGTGCAGTCGCTGGATAAAAAAGCATTTCCCGCCGAATATTACACGCTTGATGACGCGGCCACGCTGGCGGCCGCAACCTCTGATCCGCAGGGATTCATTGCTCAACTTCCGCGCCCGGCAATTATTGATGAGGTACAGCGGGCGGCTGGCTTGCCGTTGGCAATCAAAAAAAGCGTTGATTCCAATCGGGCCGCCGGCCAGTTTTTGCTCACCGGCTCAACGAACGCCATGGTGACGCCAACGCTCGCGGAATCTTTGGCCGGCCGTATGGAACTGCACACACTTTGGCCCCTGTCGCAGGGCGAACTGGCGGGTCGCCGCGAGATGTTTATTGATGCGGCATTTAATGGCAAATTATTGACTTCGGTCGGCGGCGACCCGTGGCCCGCGCTCGCCGGGCGCATGGCTGTCGGCGGATATCCCGAGATGCTTGGTCGCAGCGATAACGACCGCCGCCGGGCCTGGCTTGGCGCGTACATCACGACCATTCTTCAGCGTGACGTGCGCGACATTGCCGACATCCGTGACGTGGCGGAAATGCCGCGGCTATTGGCGCTGCTGGCGGCGCGCAGCGCGTCATTGCTGAATTATGCCGATTTGGCGCGCAGCCTGCCCATTGCCCAGACCACGCTGAAGCGCTACATGGCGCTGTTGCAGGCAACGTTTCTAATGCAGACGCTTCCTCCATGGTTTGTTAACAAGACCAAGCGGCTGGTCCGGGCGCCCAAAACCCTGATCGTTGATACCGGCCTGCTTTGTTACCTACTGAACATGGATGCCCAACGGCTGCAGGCCGATCGCGCGGCGGCGGGCGCGGTTTTGGAAAACTTTGTGGCGATGGAATTGTTCAAGCAGCGCGGGTGGTCGCGCACGCGGCCTGAATTGTTTCACTTTCGTACGGAAACCGGCGACGAGGTGGACCTGGTGTTGGAAGATCGCGCCGGACGCATCGTGGGCATTGAGGTAAAGGCCACTGGCACAATCGCCGCCGCCCATTTCAAGGGTCTGCACCGCCTGGCCGCCCTGGCCGCGGACCGCTTCCACCGCGGTATTGTTTTGTATACCGGAGACAAAGTCGTCCCCTTCGGCGGGCGCATGTTCGCGGCGCCCATCGGCGCCATTTGGAATAGTTGATAACGCACGGTTGCGCCGGCCAAGGGCCGCAATCACCCGGCTGCGTTATTATCAGGCCACGCGGGCGGCAAGCTATGCCGCGCGGCTGAGGGGTTCTCACGCTTCACACCTCACCATTCATTCCGCATTTCGCGTTTCGCCTTCTGCGCATATACTTACCGGCAACATTTACCCGGAGGTGCATTTGATTATCAATTTGTCGTTGGATGAAGACACCGATCGCCTGCTGCTGTTTGGCATGGCGGACCGCAATCTAAAACTGCTGCGCGAAACGCTTCAGGTGTATGTCGCGGCGCGCGGGGACATGTTGAAAATCAGCGGTGAACCCGATGCGGTGGACCGTGCGGCCCACGCCCTGCGCGACATGCAGCGGCACATTAAGCAGCATTCAAATCTCGATCGGGAACAGGCTGCGGAAATTGTCCGCCGCACGTTGGCCGCCCCGGCCGCCGCCGACGGTTCTGACATTCTTGATGTGGCTGTGCATGGACATCCGCTAAAGCCCAAGACCGTCGGGCAGGCGCGGTACATTCAAGCCATTCGGGAAAATGATCTGGTCTTCTGCACCGGACCGGCGGGCACCGGCAAAACGTACCTGGCCGTGGCCCTGGCCGTGAGCATGTTGCGGCGCAACGCCATGCGGCGGCTGGTGCTGGTGCGGCCGGCGGTGGAGGCGGGAGAAAAGCTGGGATTTCTGCCTGGCGATATGCAGGCCAAGGTCAACCCATATCTGCGGCCATTGCTTGACGCCCTGAATGACATGATGCCCTTTGAACAGATCCGCCGATTCATGGCCCATGATATTATTGAAGTGGCGCCGCTGGCGTACATGCGTGGACGCACGCTTAATGAATCGGTGGTGATTTTGGACGAAGCGCAGAACACCACGCCTTCACAAATGTTGATGTTTTTGACGCGACTGGGGGAAGGCAGCAAGATGATTGTCACGGGAGATCCATCGCAAGTGGACCTTGAGCCGGGCCAAACCAGCGGCTTGGTGGACGCGCACCGCACCTTGCGGCGGGTCAAGGGCATCGCTTTTGTTGAACTGGACAAGAGCGACATCGTGCGCCATAAATTGCTACAAAAGATCGTGCAGGCCTATGCGCGCGACACGCCCCGCCCGGGCCCCGCGGATGAGCCGCCGGATTGAAGGGCGGCAAATCCGCACGCGCAACGTGTCGCGACGCTTGAGCAAAAGGTGAAGCCATGCACAGCGCGGACAGTCGTTATTTGTTAAACCGGCGCATCATGCGATTGTTAGTTTGGGAGGCCTACCCGCTGCTGACCGCGGCGATTCTTGTGGGCATTATGGTCACCGGGGTGCAGCGCGTTGACGCCTACACCTACGCTGGCGGCGCATTGGCCGCGGGAGTCGTCGGCGCCCTGGCCGCGGTAGGCTTTGGAAGGGAGATCCGTATGGTCATGGTACGGCGCGGCGCCGACATGGCGCTTGCCGCCGCTTTGGCCGTGGGCCACGGATTACTTATGTTGGCTGCGGTTGAGCTCATAAAAGCGTGGGTCAGGAGTGTATGGTAATTTCGCGCCATGGGGCCCAAAAAAGCAGTCTCGGTGGGTGGGGTGACTGGGCTGGTTGCAACCTAAAAACGCCACAGAAACCAAGGATTTCCGGCA
>JAJZCU010000151.1 GCA_021828935.1 Planctomycetota bacterium
AAAACGGGCGGCCCACAAGCCCGCCCCTGGAACGCCAGCCGCTTCGGGCGCTGGTAAAGTTGTTCCAGCCTACCGGCCGGGCGCGGTCAACAAGGTGGATAAAAAAGAATTAATAAAAAAATTGACGCGGCAGCAGAACTTTGGGCAATCCCCCCAGGGGCAAATGCAGGAGATGCTCGCCCGCATGCATACCAGCGCCCGGCGCCTGGGCATTGCCAAAGCGGGTCCCCAAACGCAGGAAATACAACGCCGTATTGTGCTCTCGCTGAATCAGTTAATTAAAATGGCCGAGCGCAATCAGTCCGGTCAGGGCTCCGGGCAGGGCAAAAAGCGGCAGTCGGGCCCTAAAAAGATGAGCCAAGGGCCAGCGCAGCCGGGCAATTCCTCGGGCGGAAGTCATGCGGCCAAAAACCACCCCATGCCCACCGGCGGCAACGAGGCGGCGCAAAAAAATGGACGCCTCACCTCGCAGAAACGCAATTGGGGCAATCTGCCGCCCAAGGCCCGGCAATTGATCGCCAACGGCATTCAGGAACAGCCGTTGCCGCAGTACAAGAACTGGATTGATGATTACTACAAAGCCCTGGCGAACATTGGTAAGAAACACCGGTGATGCGTCGAAAGGCGCTGGCACAAAAGCGGCAGCAGCCGCCGAATGGATAAAACATGCGAAAAATTGTTAAACTTGGGTTAAGCGGGGCGCTTGGGCTGGCGGCTATTGCGGGGTTAGGCGGGGCCCAGCGTTACGGCGCCGGCGCCCGCCGGTCAACCGAGGGCGGCGTAAGCAACCTGCGCCATGAAATTACGCCGCAGGTCCAGGCGGCGGTGCATCGCGGGCTGCAATGGCTGGTACATCATCAATCCGCGGATGGTTCGTTTGGCACGAACGGCGGCCCCTATGGCAGCACCGCCATCACGTCTCTTTGCGGCATCGCCTTTATGGCCGGAGGCAGCCTGCCCCATCAAGGCCCTTACGCCACCAACGTCAGCAAGGCGCTGCATTACGTGCTGGCAAATTGCCGCCAATCGGGCCTGATTTCCGGTAATGGCTACGGCAGCCCGATGTACGGCCATGGATTTTCCACGCTTTTTTTGGCCGAGGTCTATGGCGAAGACCCTACTGTGCCTATTAAAGAAAAGCTGGAAAAAGCCATCCGCCTGATCATTGAAACGCAAAATCCGCAGGGCGGTTGGCGTTATCAGCCCGTGCCGGCGGACGCTGATTTATCCGTGACCATTTGCGAAGTCATGGCCCTCCGAGCCGCGCGTGATGCCGGCATCAATGTTCCGAAACGCACCATCAACCACGCCATTTCGTTTGTGCGCAAATTACAGAATCCGGACGGCGGATTCAGTTACATGCTGGGCAATCCGGGATCGGCGTTTCCGCGGTCCGCGGCCGGTCTGGCGGCGCTGTTCTACATGGGCATTTATAACGGCAAGGCAATTGATAACGCGGTAAAATATGTCCTGCATAACAACCCCAGCGCAAACGCCGTCGGCATGTACCATTTCGCTTACGGATCGTACTACGCCACACAGGCCATGTTCATGGCCGGCGGAAATGCCTGGGCGAAATGGTGGCCGATCATTCGCAAGCAGGAGTTGCAGCGCCAACAGCCGGACGGCTCCTGGAGCGGCGAGGCCGGTGAACCATATGGTACGGCCATGGCGTTAATTGTGATGCAGATACCTGACCGATACCTGCCAGTGCTGCAACGGTAGTCCGGGATCGCGTGTGGTATGGAACGGCGGTGGTCTTTCAGGGGTTGCCTGGCATGAACAGCAGACGCATTTTTGGCGGCCAATCAGGGCGTTCCATGACGTGGGCGTCTTTGGCCTTGGCCGTGGCGCCTGTGGGCCGCGCGGTTGCCGCCGGCGCATCGCCAAAGTTTGACGTTCAAACCGATCAACTTACCCCGGCCCACCGTTTCACACTTTTGCACAACGCACGCATCGAAAAACTTACGTTGGCCGGGGGGCTGGCGGCCAAAATTGGCGCCGCCAATAAGAAAATAGCCGCGGCCGATATTGTCACAATACGCGCGACCTCCAAGCCGGCGGCGGCCGCGGCCGGCCAATGGCAGTTGTTGTTACGCAATGACGATCAATGGCCGGGGCGGCCGGTGGGAATAAAAGGACAAAATTTCGTCTTTTCCGCGCCCGGCCTGGGGCGGTTGCAGGTTCCGTTGACGCAGGTGCTGGCGATGCGGCGATCATCGGGGCTGCACGTTTCGCGGAAACCCGCGGATCATGACACGGTGTTCCTGAAAAATGGCGACGCGCTGACCGGCGTTTTCGACACGCTTGCCGGTTCGGGCATCGAATTTTCCAGCAAGCTGGGGAAAATCACGATTCCGCTGAAACGCGTCCGCGGGCTGGTGTTGGGGGGCGCCGCCATGCGTCCGCCGCGTAAACTGCGAGCCCGGGTGGTATTATCAAGCGGGCTTACGCTAACTACGGGATATCTGAACTGGCCGGGCGGGGGCACGGTGCAGGTGAAGGATCCCGCGGGTACGATATTAAAAATTCCCGCGGCAAACATTCGCCGCATACGCATGGTCGGCGGGCGCACCAACTTCTTAAGCCGCCTCACGCCGTCTAAGATCACGCACGTTTTTTACTTTTCTGCCGAACGTTGGCCCGTGCAAAAAAATAGCAATGTGCTGGGCCAGCCGCTGCGCGTGAATGGCCGCGTGTATCACCATGGCCTGGGCGTTCACACGTCCACCACGCTGACCTACGCGCTGGGCGGGAAGTACAAAACGCTGGTAATCCGCCCCGCGTTGGATGATTCGGCCCGACCCTTTGGCGAAGCGCGGGTCAGCATAGCCGTGGATGGAAAGACCGTTTTCCAAAAGACGCTGCATTCAGAAGCTCCGCAAAATAGCGCGCCGCCTCTGGCGTTGCCGCTCAACGGGGCGCGCACGCTCACGCTCAGCGCTGTTTCGGCCGGTCACGCCGGCGTGCAGGGCCGGGTTGATTTTCTACATGCCGCATTGGTCAAGCCTTAAGGTGCGCGTGGCCGGGGAACAACTTCCGCCGATTTCCGCGAATGCCACGTCGGCTCCTGTGGCCGCTGCTGCGCCGTCCGCGGTCGATCCGCTCCATCCCCTGCGCGGCGTTCGGCTAACCGATATTCTGCCGCTGGTGATGATCGCGCTTATTTCTTCCATCACCCCCATTGCCATTCGCGCCGCCGGGAAAAGCATTCCGCCAGTGCTCGGCGGTACGGTCCGTTTTTCGTTTGCGGGCCTGGCGCTTCTGGCGGCGCTGCATCTCAGGGGGCGGCTGCGTAAAATTTGGGGCCGTGATCTACTAGGTATTTTCGCCTTGGGCATTCTCATCGTGCCGATCAATCAATTCGCCATTTGGCAGGGTACCGCCTGGGCAAATGCGTCCCACTCCGCCATCATGTATGCCAGCACGCCGGTGGTGGTGACGCTGGTGAGTTGCTTTATCGGCTGGGAAAAATTCAGCTCGCGGGTGTTTATCGCCGCACTGCTGGCCATGTTCGGCGTAGCGGTGATTTTACTGCAAACGGGCCTGCGACTTTCCCCAACGTTTTTTAAGGGTGATTTGCTGCTGCTGGGGGCGGCCCTTTCCTGGGCGCTTTACCTCGTGGGCAGCAAGCCGCTCACCCGGCGGTATGGCAGCCTGAACGTGCAATGCTGGACGTTCCTAACCGGCGCCGCCGTGTGCGTGCCGTTCGTTTTGCCGGGCGCCGTGCAACTGCATTGGGGCGCGGTGACGAACGCATCATGGATGGGATTGGCATATTTGAGCATCATGGTATCGGGCGTAAACTATTTCTTGTTCAATTTTTCATTGGCCCGCCAGCCGCCGTCACGCGTGACCATTTTCAGCAATGCGGCATATCCGTTGACGGTTCTGTGGGAATCGCTGCTACAGGGCGAGGCGCCGGGGCTTTGGTTCTTAGGCGGGGCGGCGATGATCTTCAGCGGCGTATTTTTCACCCTGTTCCACCGGACCCCAGCGGCAGGGCAATCGCATCTTCACGGCTGAATAAGTCGCAGCAGGTGGTCGTTGCTCCAGCCCGCGATGAGGCGCTTGGTCTTCATGCCTACCTTGAGGGTCTTAGCGCGCGCAAGGATGTTTACGGCGATGCGGCGAAGGCGCGAGTAGTTCTCCGCGCCGTGGCCCTTGCGGATACGGCAATCGTCTTCCCTGAAGCTCACATCCAACTGCCAGTGTAACTGATTCTCAATGGACCAATGCCCACGGATGAGTTGGGCGATGGTTTCGGCGCTGGCGTTCTTGATGCTGGAGATGTAGCAGCACTGCTCCACGCTGACCTTGCCCGTGAAATCGCCATAATTTTGCCGCGTTCGTTCCACCACCACCATGGTGGCCAGACCCGCCCATTTATCACGCAAATCTTTTGAGAGGTGTTCCACCGCGTTGCTAACCCACACCCGCCGGGTTTCCTTGCGGCCATGGTCTTCCTGGATCTGCTCGAAGTAATCAATGGGCGCTTCCTGCCCCTTCTTGTGGTCCAGGATTAAATCCTGCATCACGTTGTCCACCTTTTCAGCCAACACCTCTTGGTTGTCCTTCGTTGGCAAAATATAGTCGCCGCCCCCTTCTACGATCTGCTGGGCAATGGCACGTTGACAGCCCATGGCATCAATGGTGACTGTCGCGCCATGCAGGTCCAGCAGTTTCAGGAGGGCGGGAATGGCCACGATCTCGTTTTCTTTCTTCTCCACAGCCACCTGTGAGAAAACCAGCCGGTTGTCTCCTTGAGAGACTAGCGCGGTAACCAAATGGGCCATGCCGCTTTTGTCCCACCCACGCAAGAAACTCTGCCGCAGGGCCTTGCCGTCAATGGCCAGCTGCCGCGCCACCGATGGATCAACCATGGTGGCCACCCAAGAGAGGAAGCACCGCTCGAAGGCATCCGGATCTATTAAGGAGAAGACCCGGCCAAACGTGTCGTGCGAAGGAATGCCGTACGGCAAGTCCAGAAACGTCTTGAGCCATTCCAATTTACAGTTGCCCCACTCTTCGATCTGGACCCAACCGTCCGCCCCGCAGATCACGGCCATGATCGCAATGATGATCATGGAGTGCAGACTATACCGCACAAAATTCCCCGTGCGTGGGTCGGGCAGGTCCGTAAAAAAGCGCAGAAAACCCCCGGTCGCATTAGCTTCCATGCTAAGCTCCTAAATATGTTGTGAACAAAATTAAAACAACACGCGGATCCGCGACCGTATGGCGATAAATTACGCCATCGCCGCCCTTCAGGTCAAGCGCGCCACCCCCGCGGCGGTGTCAAACTGGCATGCTATTGGCCGGATTAGATGCGATTGCCCTGCAAGCCTGCCAAGCCCCTCGTGTTGCATTAGAAATGTCACTACCTCGGCGTCGCCGGCACGGCCGCTGCGATCCGGGCTGGTTCGGCGGACCATTGTTGTTGGAGACGGCGGTTCCGGTTATCACTCTCTGATCGTTATACTGCGGCGTGGAGTTAGAACGCACGATGACCAGCCAAC
This sequence comes from Planctomycetota bacterium, assembly GCA_021828935.1. Classification (GTDB taxonomy): domain Bacteria; phylum Planctomycetota; class Phycisphaerae; order WQYP01; family WQYP01; genus JAJZCU01. The sequence continues at coordinate 5,520 of JAJZCU010000151.1, forward strand.
ATGTTGAAGAAGATTTGAGCCGCGCCTACATTCAGGCCGTCGCGGCGCGGGCTGGCGTCGTTTTGTCAATCAATGCGCGCTCGCATGACTACGGTATTGACGGAACTTTTCACCAAGTACTTGAAACCAACGGTCGGCAAGCGGAAGCGGGCTTTGCCCTGGACTTTCAGCTCAAAGCAAGTCAAAACGCCATCGTTGAAGGAGATGTCGTTAAATATGACCTTGATGTGAAGACTCACAACTACCTTATTCGACGATCCCAACAAAAAAACAGCACCCCCGTAATCCTAATCCTTCTGGTGCTGCCGGCCGACGCCGATGATTGGTTGGCGCTTAGTGAAGAGCGGATGACGCTCCGCAAATGCTGTTATTTTACTGCATTGAAAGACCCGCCCACCGCCAATACATCCACCCAGCGCATCGCAATGCCGCGAAC
>JAJZCU010000152.1 GCA_021828935.1 Planctomycetota bacterium
ACACTGGCCGAGCCATTTCGCGAAGCCTGTATTGCCGCCGGGCTGCGCGTGCCGGAAGATGTGTCGCTGGTGGCGTTTGACGAGGAGCGCGGGGGGAAGCATACCTTCACAACCTTGGCGCAGGACATGTACCAAATCGGCGTGATCGCCGTGCAGCGCCTGCGGCAGGCGCTGCGCGAAAGCCAGACCGCCGAACGGCATCGCGTGGTGCGCATTCGCCTGGAGCCAACGTTAATGGTTGGGGAATCAACGTGCGCCCCGCCGGCGCGCGCTGGGCCGGCCGAGCCCGGCGCGTGAGCGTGCCGGCCGCCCAATGGGGGGTGGCCATCTTGGCCGCCATATCGCACGTTGGCTGGTTGGGGGTCAAATCTTGGCGTGGACGTGACCAATGGGGGGTGGCCATCCTGGCCGCCGAATCGTTCGCCTGCCATTTCAGATCAAACGTTGGCGTAGACATGACTACGCCGGGCTGGAAGCCCACCCCCGATATAAGCCCGTTCCCCATTGAGCACTGGACAACCCACCATTTGCGGGGCATGATGTTTGTTGACTTATGCCGGCGGCTGACGCGGCGGTATTTTTCCTTAAACGGGATCGGCGCCATGCCGGCGCGCGGCCCCTCTTTTTGCGCCTGCGTGCTGGCGTTTTGGCCCGCCGTATTTTTTGAATGTCGTATTTTACCAACCGTTTTGCATGTTGCATTCACCCGCTGTCATCCGCCTGCCTTCCTGGTCGCAAGCCCGGGCATTTCTTCCTGAAATTATTTTGTCCGCAACCATGCTGGCCGTGCTTTTGGCGCCGGTGCTGGAAGGCGTGAAGCGGAATTCGGCCTGCACCATTGTGGCGTTTCTTGGTACGGCCTTGGCCATGGCGGCTTTGGTGGGGGTGGGGCGGCTGCCCGTGGCGCCGCACGCCGGGGCGACAATTTTTGCCAATTATTTTGGCGGCTTGCTGGTCCTTGATCCGTTCGCTTGGTTCATGAAGCTGGTCATTCTGGGGTTCACGCTGCTGGTGATCCTTTTGCGCTCTTTATTGCCGCCCAGCGAAACCCAGCGCGACGGGCCCGAATTTTTTCTGTTGCTGCTCGCGGCGGCGCTGGGTATGTGCGTGATGGTGGGCACGGCCAATTTAATGATGATCTTCGTGGCCGTGGAAATGGCTTCTTTGCCAAGTTATATTTTGGCGGGTTTCCAGAAAACGCAGCGCGCAGGGGCCGAGGCGGCATTAAAATATGTGTTGTTCGGGGCCGTGGCCACCGGGGGCATGTTGTATGGAATGTCGCTTCTGTATGGTTTGGCCGGATCATTGGACTTACGGGTGATCGCCACCGCACTGGCCGCCACGCATGGGGCCAGCAGGGTCGCCGGGGCGCTGGGTATCCTGGCGTTAATCGGCGGCATCGGCTTTAAGTGCGCCATGGCGCCAATGCATTTCTGGTGCCCGGATGTGTTTGAGGGCAGTTCACTGGATGTGGCGGCGTTCTTGTCTGTGGCGTCTGAAGGGGCGGGCTTGGCGCTGTTGCTGCGCGTGGCGTTTCTGCTTTCGCGGGCCCGCGTCGCGGGCGGGTCTGAGGTGGCGTGGCCGGGAACTTTTGCCGCCGACGTGATCGCCACGGCTGGCGTGATCAGCGCCTTCTGGGGCAACCTGGCGGCGTTCGGCCAAAAAAATATCAAGCGACTGCTGGCGTATTCATCCATTGCCCATAGCGGTTACATGATGCTGGCCATTGCCCTGGTGGCCGCAGGCGGCATGGGCAGTCAGACCGCCGGGGCCACGGCGCTGTTGTTTTATTTGGCCATGTACCTTATTACCAATGGCGGCGCGTTTGTGGCCGCCGGGGCCATTTACAGCGCCACGGGCAGCGAACAAATCGCCGATTATTCCGCCCTGTCCCGCCGCGCTCCCATCGCCGCCTTCGCCATGACCATTTTCCTGCTGTCATTGACGGGCATCCCGTTGACCGTGGGCTTTGCCATGAAGCTGCGACTGTTTCTCACGCTGTTCAATTCGCACAGCGTCATTGGCTTCATCGGCGTGGCCACACTGGCGATCAATACGGTGATCGCGGCCTTTTATTATTTGCGCGTCATCCGGCAGATGTATTTAATCGACAGCGACGCCCCGGCGTTAATAGAAATCGCCCCGGTTACCGTGCTGGCCGTATTGCTGGTGCTGCCCACCATCGGCCTGTTTATCGTGTACGGCCCGGCCAGCGGCTACGCGCGCAGCTTCGCGCGGTTGTATCGCCCACGGAACGTCGCCGTGGGGCGGAAGTGAGAAGTACTGGCTGGGCGGGCGCGGGCCGCGGACGAAACCTTGTCAATAAAACTCGCACCAGCCCCGCCCATTAATGGCGGGGCTTTGGGCGATTGGGCGGACCGAGCGTAGGAATTTCTAAATTCAGCCGCGCGGCATACGCCGCGAGGTCGGCCGGAAGCGCGGCCGTGAAACTTTGCCACTCGCCGGTTTCCGGGTGGGTAAACCCAAGTCGTGCCGCGTGCAGGGCCAGCCGTGGGGCGGCCGGGGCGCCGCAGCGGGCAAGATCGTCTGTGCCGTAGAGCGTATCGCCGAGCACCGGATGGCCCCGGAACATCATGTGGGCGCGAATCTGGTGCAGGCGCCCGGTTTTGATGCGTACCAGCGCCAACGCGGCTTTGGGCCCCTGAGCCAGCACCTTGTATTCGGAAACGGCCTCCTGCCCCTGCGCGGTAATGAGTACTTTTTTCTTGTCGCCAGCGACGATTTCCTTCAGCCGCGCCTGAATCATGCCCGACGGTGGCTGAATATTTCCGGCGACCATTACCAGATAATCTTTTTCTATTGTGCGTTCCGCGAAATTGGCCCGCAGGGCATCGTACGCGTTGGGGCGCATGGCCACTACCAGCAGCCCGCTGGCGTCGCGGTCCAGACGGTGCAGCAGGCCAAAATCCCGCCGCGGTCCAACGTTGTTTAACAGGTTGCCATAACGGGCGTACAAGCCGTTTAATAAGGCATCGCGTAAATGCCCCTTGCCCGGCTGCGTCACCACGCCCGCTGGCTTGTTGACCACCAGCAGATGCGCATCTTCAAAAACAATATCAAAAGGAACGGCGGCGTTGGGGTACACGGCGGCTGGCATGTCGGGTTTTGGTTGCATGGGCGTATTGTGCGCGCCAGGCCGGCGAATGGAAACTGCGGCGGGAAGCGCGGCTGGGCCTGCGGCGCCCAAACCGTAAAAAACCCAGGTCAATGCATGTGGTTTCACGGCAACCGCAGGTTGCGGAAACGAATCGGCAGGCGCACCACGCGGAATTGCACCGGCAGCTTCAGCGTGAACGTGGCGGGCGCGGCGGCGGCGGCGGCCGGGCCCGGCGGCGGTATCGGCGCCCCGTTGGGAATGCCAGTGGCGTTGGAGAACGTAAAGGTTGAAGTCATCGTGGTGTTCGTGTCATTGTCGGAAGTGCCCGTGCTGTTCAGGGCGTTGCCTTTGGCGTCCAACAGTGACACCGCGTTGTTAAGGAAGTTGGATTGTTCGTTAATCAGTGTTTCCTGAAAATTGGGTCCGCCAAAAGACAACTGCCGGTTGCCGGCGGGATTGGTTAATACCACGGTGACCGACCACTGCCCCTTGCCGGCGCTTTTCACGTCCTGCACGCTGATGGCGGTTCCGTCGACCACGCGCTTCACCGCGCCGCCTTTGAGCTTCAGAATGTTGTGAACATTCCACGTAAGCACGCGGGTGGCCAGAAGGCAGGTCCAGTGGCCGCGCAAAATTTTAATGGTTTTTCCTGCGTGTCTGACGTCGGCCAAATTGGCCTGGCTGCTCCACTGGCAGGCGCTGCTGTTGCCGTAGAAAAAGTTCTGGTTTGGGTCGGCGTTATCCACCAGCGATTTGCCGGTGCTGGTGCGGGCCTTGGTTAATACAACCGGACCGCCCTGAATCATGCACAGTTTAGGCTCGCAGTACACGGTAAGTTGCAACGAAAACGACCGTTGCGGCGCCTGTTGCTTCGCGGGGTTGGCGATCAGTTGCACCGAACTGCTGCGCTGAATCTGCGTGGCCTGCACCATGAACGCGCCGTGGTAAAAGGTGGGCGGGGCGGGCGACTGGCCAACCTGCGCCAAGGTGACGCCAGTATTATTTCCCCAGGTGGCCATGCCCACGCCGGTCTTTTTCTGAAACTCCTGCATGACCAGCCAGAAGGGTTCCCGCGTGGCATTGAAATTTATGGGAGTCCATTGTTGCTGGGTCCATAGCTGCGGCGGCCAATACGTGAACGTCGCATGCATTTGCTTACTAATGGCGTCGGCGACCCGCGACGGCGGAGCATTTTTCATGTGCAGGGTGATTAGTGTGGCGCCCAGAAGTTTACGCAGACGAATGGTTTCCAACATGCGGCCGACCACGCCACGCACTTCGGGCGTTTTGGCCTTGTGCAGGGCGTGTTGTAAAAAAGGGATGGCGGAGGCGCCGGCGGCCAGAAAGCGGCGCTTGGCCTTTAACCGCGTGTGGTAATTGGCGCTTGAAAGGGCGGCCAGCCAATGCCCTTCCTGCCATGCGGCCACCCGAAAATGACGCCGGACTGTTACGGCGGTCTTCGCGGCCGGTTTGACGGCAGGCGTCTCTTTCACCGGCGCCTTGTGCATGGCCAGCCTGGGCTTCACCGCGGTTTTCGCCAACGGTTTTTTGGCGCCGAGGAGGTGCGCCTGAGCGACCTTTTTGGCGGGCGCCGCCGTTTTGGCGACTGCGGCCGGGGCCTTCGCCGGAACACTTTTTGGCTGTGCGGCCGTGGTGGCGGCGGTGCCGGCATGCAGCATCGGGGCGCCTGCGCACGCCAGCAGCAGTACCACCGCGCAGCTTCCGCGGCGGCGCACGCCCCTTATCAAACGCCCGCGTTGCGACAGACACGTTAATCTAGCAATCGGCATAAAGCGCACCCCGACGAACAATTTTCGCTATCATACCGTGGTGTTTGCCGCGCAGGCAATATGCCCCCTTTGCAATGTTGTTTGTCGTCGGCCGCGCAGGCTGCGTGGACGTTCGTTCCCTGTGGATGCGGTGAACGCTCGCGGCGATTGAAGATTGGCCACAGAGGACACAGTGAACACGGAGGAGATTAGGGATTGGCGCTGTGCGTCCGGTGAAAAAATGTCTCACGGGCACGGCGCGAAGTACGATCCTGGGCGTTGAATTGTTTCACATCAAACGCCGTTGAGCGCCAGACTTCTGCGCATGGGCTGCGGCGCCGCGTGATTTCTTAAATCCATAACACAACCTTCATACCGCCTTAACACGGGAACTGAATAATTCCGCTTTCGTGGTTGTCCCTGCGTTTGTGCGCCGGGACATTTTTGAAGGCCCGGAATCTACATAAGGAGAATGTGTATGGCCTCAACCCAACGTGTCCTGCCATCCTTTCAGTCATCGCGGACGCGGGTAGCGTGCATGACCGCGGTCGTCGGGGCCGCGTGGTGCGGCGCCGCGGTCGGTTCGCCCGCGATGAAGTCGACCACATCCAAGCTGGCCAAAATGGAACAGCAACTTGCGGCCCTGCAGACGCAGGTGCAAAAGATGAAAAAAAGTGAGGAGGCAACCGCCGGCAAGGCCTGGCTGAACCAACGGCGGTCCGCCGACATTCAAGCAGTTGTCAACCATGTCATGCGAGACGCCAAGAGCCGTCAGCAGTATCTAAGCAATAATTTGCAGGCCGGCTACGACAACGGTTTCTTTATTTCCAGCCCCGACAAGGCCTTTGAATTGGTGGCCAATGGGTATCTGCAGTTCCGTTACACCTTCGCCCAGGATCGCGTGCAAAATGCCGGTATTTACGGTTCACATGTTCCCAGATCTGGCAACGTCAACGGCTTTGGCTTTCGCCGGGCCCGTTTAATTTTCAGCGGCCATGCGTTTACTCCCAATCTGACGTATTCGATTTCGGGCGGTTTCCGCTGTACG
>JAJZCU010000153.1 GCA_021828935.1 Planctomycetota bacterium
TTGGGGTTGGGCGTGTACGTGCCTGGCGGAATGGCCCATTCCGCCAGGAAGATGGCAAAGTCGCGGTCAATGCGGATGCGCTCCGGCACGCGCGGGTGAATGATAAGAAATCCGTACATGCCCATCGCCATTTGCAGCATTTCGTCGGCGTGGGGATGATACATATGCGTGCCGTGCTGCAATGGCGTAAATTCGTAAACAAATGTTTCCCCCGGCTTAATGCCCGGCTGCGTAAGGCCCACCACGCCATCCATACCGCAGGGCAAAATGATTCCGTGCCAGTGTACAGTGGTGGCCTCTGAAAGACGGTTGGTGACAAAAATGCGCACCGGCTCGCCTTCGACAATTTCAATGGTCGGCCCCGGCGTGCTGCCGTTGTAGCCCCACGCGTTCACCATCATGCCGGGGGCGAATTCCTGCCGGATATGCTCGGCAATCAAGTGAAATTCCTTGACTCCCTTGTTCATTCGCCACGGCAGCGTGGAACCGTTGGGGGTAACCACCGGCACGTACGGCTGGCGCGCCGCGCGGCCGGTGGCTTTCTCCGCGGCAATCGGACTGTGAAACTCCGCACCGCGCTGGGCAATATTTTCCGGCGCCGCGGAAACCTTTTCCACGCGATGAAACAGGGCCGCTGAACCGGCAACGGCGGCCGCGCTTTTGACGATCATTTTTCTGCGGGTAAGCATAATGAATTCCTTAATTAGAGTTGTTTTTTTAATGCATATTCATGCCAGGCATGGCGTGCCCGGCGCCCGTGCCGTGGCCCTTCTTGTCGCGATGCTTACGGCCGCCCATCTTTGCGCTGGCTTGGTCTGTGCCGTACGTGGTGCGCGGGCCGTGCGGCCGGGGCAGCAACTGCGGAACGGTGTGCGCCTTCGCGGGTTTGTACACAAATGATTTGGGCAGCGCCCCGCCCACATCACGCTGCAGGTCCGCCCGGGCAATGAAATAGTCCTGCCACGCGCGATCATAGGAACGTTGGGCGTTAATCTCATTGTGCCGCGCCAACAACAGGCTGTAAACGCCCATTAACATTCCATCGTACATTTGTTGTGATAAATGCATGACGCCCACGCGTTGCGGCATTAACACCCGGCCGATATACAGGGCTTCGGCCCGCGCCGCGCTCAGGCGCGCTTCATCTTCCTGGACCCGGCTGCGAATGCGCACGGCCATGGCGCGCAACTGCTGGCGCGCCTGCACCACAGCGTATTTCACGCGGGCGATACGCGCCTGGTTCTGGTCAAACACCGGCAACGTTGCCTGCACCGTGGGGCCGGTGATGTTTTGGCCACCTGAGAATTTTTCCGTGTTCACGCCAGCCTCTACCAAGCCAAAATAACGAAAGGCTTTGCCTGTGCGCAGCTCAGTGCGCAACGCCAATATCATCTTCCGTTGTGCCTGCAGACTGTACCGATGCTTCATCGCATATGCTTCAAGGTGCGGCAAATCCATCCGCCCAGCCGGCACCGGCGACAAATGCGGCGGTATTTTCCACGCGGTCTGCCGCCCCCACAGGCCCATCAAACGCGTAAGCCGCTGCCGATCAGCCGCTAAGCGCAGCCGGGCGTTGCTTACATTAACAACCGCCTGACTGTAGGATGCCTCCAACTGAGCATAATTAAGATCGCTGATATTGCCCGACCGATACTGTTGGGCGGCCACGCCGCCGGCAATGCGGTCCATCCGCAAAATTAATTTCATGCGATTCAGCAGATGAGCCTCGCCGACGTAGCGGTAATACGCCACTTTCACATCCCTCGCCAAGTTCAGCACCTGGTCGCTGACGCGCAATTGTGTGGCCGCGAGCTGGTCTCTGGCCACCGCCTTGCGCAATGGCATTGCGACAATGCTCAGCAAATCTTCTGAAACGCCTTCCTCCGCGTCCACCCCGGACGGCGGCCGGTTCGGAAACCGCTCGGTAGCAAATACGATGGGATTTGCCAACAAACCGGCCTGCACTAAATTGGCCTGATAAACGCCCACCGACGCGAACGTGGCCTGCAATGACGGATTGTTTAGCAACGCTATTTTTTCCGCGGTACGGGCCGTCAACGGGCCCCGCAGCAGGTCCGCGATGCGTTGTTGCAAACGCCGGCTGGGCCGCGCCCTGCGGTTCCAATGAACGTGTTCGCCGGTGCGTTGATAAACATTGCGGGAAACTGGGCGAAAGGCCTTGTGGCCATGCACCGCGCAGCCGGAAACGGTGAGTCCCGCCAAACCCAGCAGTACGGTGATGACGTTGGTCTTCCGGCGGGAATTGTTACTGTGGAATTTATCGCACATGGGACGCTCCTTTTTTGCCTGGTGTGCCGGGCATTTTCATGCCGGACATGCCGGTTTTTCGTTTGGAATAATGCGACCGCTTCCGGCGTTTCGTGTGGGAGGATCCGCCGACCCGACACATGCACGCCATACCGCAGATACCTTTCTTACCAGCTTTTCCGCGCATGTCGCACATGTTTGGCGCCGTGGCCACGCGGCACTTGCCCTTCATGCCGCACAAACCGTTCGTACCGGTCTTGCCCTTCACGCCGCACATGCACGCGGCGCCGGACATGCTGGGCTTTCCGGCCAAACCGCTGATTCCACACGCGTTCTTCATCGCCGAATCGGGCTTCACTCCATACTTGCCCTTTCCAGGCGATGGTTTCTTCATCCCGGACATGCCCTTCATCCCGGACTTGCCTTTCATAGAGGCGCCCGGAGAAGAAGCCGGTACAACGCGTGGGGCGCGACTTAAGTCGTGGAACTGCATTGCGCCGTGACGATTGCCCGCGGCGTTCGGATTCACCGGATTGTGCCGCCCCAATACCCGCTGCCGGGGAATTGAGACACAGCCCGCTAATAGCGTGCTGGATGCAACAAACAACAACAGTAAAAGCTTTTTCATACCGCACCACCTGCCGCGCCTGCGGCCAAAGAGGAACTATAAGCCAATCTTGCTTCTGCGCCGACAAAAACCGCCGCCGGCGCGCGACCGGCGCGGTACAGCAAGCTCGCCTTGCCGGTCATGGGCGGCATGCTCATCGGACCTGATTCAAAACTTTGATAACCACCCAGTGACGCTTGGTACACCAAGGCCGCAAACAACACGTATACGACGGCAAGGTACGCAATGTTCGGGCCCTTGCCTCGCTTGAAGAACCGCCATCGCCAAATCCCCACGGCCACAAAACAAATGGCCAGCGATGTGCCCAGCCACATATGGATGGTCATGCGATGGATGGACCCGGCGGCGCTGTCATCACTCATCCAAAAAAACCAGCCGAACAACGCTGTAAACGGCGTAATTGCCGCGGCAAAGAACATCATCCAGGCCGCCGCGGACCGCAGCGATTCCCGATTCAGCGCGTTCGCCACGACATCGCAGATGATCGAAAGCGTATAGGGCGCCGTCGTAAAACTGACAAACATGGGGTGCAGGGCCCGATGTTTATCCAACTGCCACAACCACGGAATAGCGTGTTGCGCATAGCGCGGCAACGCCATGCCAAGCGGGAAACTATTGAACCATGCAAACATAATTTTGACTCCAATTCTAGTACATGTTTCCGCATTGATAATCGCCAGCGATTACAGCCAACGGCGTCGAAAGCAGGGGGAAAATTGTCAATGGATGCAAGCCGGGCCGGCCATCGCGTTGGACGGCAGCCGCGACCAGAAGAACTGGAGAAATTTCATAACAACAGTGCGCAATGCAGGCGCAGCGTCAGCGCGGAAGTGCAGGACAAGAAAAGTTTCGAAGGCCCGAACGGCTTGAGGATTTGATCGGGCGCCGCTGCCGAAGCGAACGGCAGAAATGCCACGACATGATGCAGCGACGGGCTGATGACCGGTATATTTTCAATTCCACGGTCCACGCGGTCGGCAATTGGTCGGCGTTGCCGCGCATGGCAGGTGCCCTGACATGGCATTTTACCGGATGTCCCGCCGGCCATGTGCATCATGCGTGAACTACCGCAGTGCATGCAGCAAGCGGCGGAACATCCCCCTCGCGTTTGGGCGCTGTTTTCGCCGCCCCTCGCCATCCCGATATCTTGTGCCGTGGCGCAGCCGCAATTGGCCGAAGCGGCCAACAACGAAACCACCACGGTTACAACAATCCAAAATCGAGAAAACAGCGTGGGCATAACCTGTCACAAATCGCGAGCACAACCATGATATAGTAGTGGCAGCATTCGTATGGGTCAACCCGCCTGAGCGGTGAACGCAGCGGTGCACCAGCCCCACCATTCATGGTGGGGCTTGAGGCGACGGGAAGAAAACGGCGAGGTGCTTGACCGCACAGTGCAAGCCCTGGCGTTCAATATGAGCAACCGGCGCTGCCGTTCGCGGGCAGCTTTCCCGTCGCCCGAATTTCGGCTAACTTTTCCGCCATGCCACTTACCGTTTCCGCATGTATCATCTGCCACAATGAAGTCGAAAAGATCGGCCTGTGTCTGGATTCTCTTGCCTGGTGTCGAGACGTTGTAGTGGTGGATTCCGGTTCCACAGACGGCACCATTGATTTGGCCAGAGCCCATGCATCGCGGCCGCGCGTTGTGTCGCACGCATGGCAGGGCTACAGCCTGCAGCGATATTTCGCCGCCCAGCAGTGCCAAAATCCATGGGTCCTTATGTTGGATGCCGACGAGGAATGTTCGCCGGAACTGGCCCGCGAAATTCAAAATCTTGATGAAACAACTGTCGCCCGCGTGGCCATCTACCGCATGCCCCGGCACAATTACGTCGGCCGCCGCTACGTTCGGTGTTGGTCGCCGGACTTTCAGGACCGCCTCGTGCATCGGCAGCGTCTGCAATGGGCGCCGGAAAGCATTCCCGAAGTGCGCCGCCCGGCGGCGGGGTACTCTACCGCGCAACTGAAACACCCGCTGCTGCACAATCGCCTGCAACCATTGCGTATAGAAGATTTTAACGATGGCCCGGTAATGGCCGAACGTGCCCGGCTGCTGGCCCAAAGCATGGCCGGCAAGGGGCAGCGCGCCGGCGTGGCCAATTTGCTGGTGCGCCCCGCCGCCACATTTATTAAATATTATTTTCTGAAAGGGGCGTTCCTTGATGGCCGCTTCGGGCTTCTGGTGGCCTACAAAACCACCATCGGCGTGATGCTTAAATACAGCGCGCTGTACGCGTTGGAACAGAGCAACCTTGCCACCGGCGCCGCAGGTCAGCCGCGGGGCGCCGAAAGTACAGATCACGCCGCCCCGTCTGCCAGAGAAGGCCCGGCCGACCCGGGTTAATATCGCCGGCGCGGCAAAAGTGTTGGGGGGCGATTTTGTTTATTGGGAATTGCGTGAAGTTGCCAAAACCGTTTACCTGTTCCGCGCCCGGATGTATTGGTGGATGGCGAACGCCATGCGGCAAGAATTCGGGGGCCGCCGTCGGCGAGTATCGGCGGCCCGCCGCGGGAACGTAATGTGCATACGAACGCGCACGGCGGAGCAGATTTCAAACCGGTGACCAGAACTGTTAGCCGCCCGCGCCGGCCCATTGGGCCGCGACGGGCGCGTGGCGGTGGCACAAGTCCACGGCGGTGCGGGGCGCCTTGTGCGGAAACGGGCCGTCGGCGGCGGAAATGTGGGGCGGCGCGCTGCCGACGGGGGCGTGTCTTGTGTCGGAAAACTGTTACGCGCCCCCGCGCGTCTGCGGACGCGGCTAATCGTGGGCGTTGGATTTGTTCGCAACGAATGCGGGGTTTTGCGCGTCGACCCCGCCGCAAAATTCCGCGCGCAGCGCTGCCCACGACTGCGTGATTTCACGCGCCCTCTAAAACATTGCCACACCCATCGCTTGGCGCTGTTGAATTCGGACCGCCCTCTTGTACCCGTTTTTAGTACAATTGTTCTCATGATTGGAACAGTCAACAATTTCACCGAAGCCGCTGTGGTCCTAAACGCCCCCCGCCAGCGCCGCAATC